>JAVBLF010000038.1:0-4874 GCA_031553675.1 Eubacteriales bacterium
AAGCCGTCGCGGCAACGGCGTCGGGCAGAACGTCCAGTGCGGACACATGCGCGGAAAACCAGGCCCGCGAAATCGCAGGCCCCCTGCCTTCGGACGCGTAACGCGCATACAGCGCGTCTTCGTCGATCCCAAAGCGTTCCAGCCTTCGAAGAACGCTGCGTTGCTTGTCCGGCGATAGGCCGCTCTGTTTTTCCAGCGATTCGTGGATGGCCCTCTTGACGGTCCGGCCGATCAACTCGCCGAGCTTGCTGTGTTTGCCCGCGTAATGCAGCGCGAGGCTCGACTCCGCGTCGGCGATCACGATGGCGCTGTCCGTCCCCGTGCCCGTCGCAAGGCCGCGCGAATAGCGGCTGGGCACGACGCGCTCTTGCAGGGCGGCGCATTTGGCTTCGGTAAGCGTCATGAGCGCGGATGCCATGCAACCAGGGTGCAAATTGGCGTTGACGTGCAGCATCACATTGATCGTGCCAGGCGTGGGTGCTGTTTCGCCCGTATCTGCCGCGTTCGCCGGCACCGAAAGGCCGCCCCTTTCATGCCAGCCCGCCGCTTCCCCCACCCGCCCGCCGTTGACCTCGACGCCCGCCGTGACGATCGCAGTGACCGTCATGTCTTCATAGCGCGCAAACTGGATCGAGACGTGTTCCATCGGCACCGCCGTCTCCATCCCGCAGGATCGCGCGGGATCCAATCCGAGCTTGGCCGCGATTTTCGCTTCGTGTTCCTCGATGCTCGCGCCGTCGATCTCCGGCGCCATGCCCACGCCCGGATGGCAGTCGTAGTTATAGACAGCCCGGAGGTCTTGCCGGTAGCCGCCCAAAAGCATCGACGTGCCGAGCACGTTTCGCGGGCCCGCAAAGTCGAGCACGAGCGCAAATCCATATGCATGCAATTGGTCGCCGTTGGCAAAAGTATGCAGCAACATCCATGTCCTCCACGCGCGCCTGCATCGGCGCAAGCGTCGCCTGCGTTAACAAATGAAAAGCCTGTACTCGCTTGCTCTACGGATTGATGTCCAGATCGATCCGCGTTTCGTGCAAAAAGCGATCGTAGGCGACGAGTTCGACGGCATGGGTTTCGCCGTCCTGCGGCAAGGTGCATGCCGCTTCTTGCAGGTCTTCGTCAGCCGTCTTGAGAAGGCGAAGTGCGCCGTCGACGTAAATCTCGATCTTGACAATTTCCTCACCGGGCGCGAGCTTGAGCGAGAGCTTGTCCCCTGCCCGCGACGATTCGATAACGCGGATCTGCGGCTCTTCCGAGTCGGGGATCTCTTTGGCCAAGATCCCCACTTTGCGAATGAGGAAGTTTTCGCGCACCTCGTCGATGGTAGCGCCCTCGATCAAAAGATGGGCGGGATCGGCGTGACCGATGCCGGCCTGCTGAAATAGGGGCAGGTAGCCGACCGTCTGCGGGTCCCAGCCCATGATCAGCGCACAGACGGTATCGGTCGCGACGGCATCCTGGCCCGCGAGGATCATGCGCATGTTCATTTTGTCGGTCTGCGTGCGTTCCTGCGTCGAGGGCGTCGGGCCGCGCTGAAAGCCTTGCAGTCCGTCGATCACAACGAAATCGATCGGCTTGCAGCGATAGAAATCGACGAGCCATTTGAAGATCTCGCCGTTGCGGATGTCGTGCGACACCATTGCAATCTTGCTCGGCTCCGTTTCGGATTTGCCGTAGATGTTTCCCGGAGGCGCGCCGATGCATACGTTCTTGATCGCAGCCGTCACGCCGAGATTGTTTGTCGTTTTGAGGCATGGGATGCTGATCAACACATCCGCCTCGTAAAACTGCCGGTTCAGATAGTATTCCTTGTGCAGCAGGCCGTCTTCGAGCGGCACGCACACGATTTCTTCCGCGTCGAACGCCTGCCACTTTCCGTTGTCTTCGTTCAGGCTGACGAAAGCGTCGACCTCCGGCATCGATTCTTTCGTGTAGTGGTAGTAGGCCATGACTTCGTGGGTGCTGCCCGTCGCAGATGCCTCCATGACCAGTATCGTCCCGTCGGGGTTGGCTTCTCGAACCAGCTTGGCGACGGCCGCCGTCACCCGCCAATCGGTCGTGACGCCGTTGAGTTGGTCTTCGATGAGCCGCTGCGTTGAATCGACGCGCATCTGCACCAAATTGGGCTTGAGCACCACGACGTCGCCGTTCTTCACGACCGACGCCATGCCGCCCGCGCGCTGGACGGCTTCGCGCACCATGGCTTCGATCTCGGCCTGCGTGATCTCCTCGGCGCGGCTGCGGTCGGAGCGTACGATCGAAACCGTCGAGACGTCCGCCCGTCGGTATATGTTGGTGTTGGGGGCTTGTGGGGCTGGGGTTGCGATCGACAGCGACGCGCCATTTCGGAAGGACGGCGTTTCGATTGCGCTTTGGGTCGTTAGCCCTGCATCCTGCTGGAGCGTGGGGATTGCTTGGTTCGTACAGGCGGCCGCGCCGATGGCGAGCGCAGAAGATACGATGAACGTCGCTCGTTTTTTCATGTCCACTCCCTCTTTTCCCCGAGTAAGCGCCAAAATCTGCCTAGATTCGCCTTTTATTGTAGCACATCCCGCTCTCGGCGCAAAATCACAACAGATCCGGCTCGGAAAAATCGGGCGACGCGTCATCGCTTGGACGCGCGCGACATGCGCTTGCCGTCGGTGGATTACGTCAAAGTTGTTCCCATCGGCGCATAATCGATCGCGGGCAGCATCCCCCATGTCGTAAAGCCCCGGCCTTCGAGCGGGCTTCTCACGACGCCTTCGGCCGTGCATTTTGCTTCGATGCAGGTCGCGCAGCCCGTGTAGATGGCGACGTGTCCCGGCTTCCAGAGGATTAGGCCCAGAATCTCCGGCACGCATTCGATGGGGCCAAAGGTCGAAAAGCTCGCTTGCATCTCATAGGAATTTTGGTCGTAATCGGTGCTTGTGAACTGTCGGATCGCCATGCAGATCAGCCCGCTGCAATCGGCGACGCAGCGGTCGAACCACCTTCGGCAGTCCTCGAGATAGTAGCTGGCCGATTTTCCTTCGCGTTCGACGCGCGCCCACGCCTCGGCGAGTTCTCGCGTGTAGAATTCCCCTTTTCCGCCCCAGACATAGCCCCAGCGTTCGCAGAGTGCCCTTTCGCACTGGCGGACGAGATAACTGGCAGGTGTTCTTTCCATCCAAGCCACTCCCTTCTTCGGCGCGTGAGCTACGCGCACGACGCATTCTATGCAAAAAAACGCGTGAAAAGCAGTAGCGTCATGTATGCGACACCACCCGCCGGCATAGCCTTGCCACAAAACCTTCCACAAAGGAGTTCCTCTCATGAAATGGATCAACCTTCACAGCGACACGCTGATGCAGACCTATGCGTTGCGCACGGCGGATCTCGTCTCCCTGCCCGAGGCGCACATGGACGTTCGGCGCATGAAAGCGAGCGACGCGGTGGCCACGTTTTTCGCCGTCTTCATGCCGCAGCCCGGCGCGGAGAGCTATCTCAACCGAGACGAAGCGATCGACGACGAAGAGTACATGGCGTATTTGTTCCAAAGCTTTGACAACACCCTCGACGCCGCTGCGGACGACATCGCGCTGGCTCGATCTGTCTCCGAGCTGGAGGAGAACGATCGCGCGGGCAAGATGAGCGCCTTGCTCAGTTTTGAAGACGGACGACCCGTGAAGGGCAGCATCGAGCGGCTCCGGTTTTTTTTCGATCGCGGCCTTCGTTTGATCACTTTGACTTGGAACGACGAAAACTGCTTTGGCCATCCCAATTCGAGCGATCCCGAACGTATGCGCAGGGGGCTAAAGCCTTTCGGCATCGAAGCGCTCGCCTACATGAACGAATGGGGCATGCTCATCGACGTCTCCCACCTGTCCGACGGCGGCTTCATGGACGTCGCCGCGCACAGCAAAAAGCCCTTTTTGGCGACCCATTCGAATTGCCGCGCCTTGAGCAACGTGCCGCGCAACCTGAGCGACGAAATGCTCCGCATCCTGGCGGACAAAGGCGGCGTCGCAGGCGTCAATTTCGGACCGCAGTTTTTGCACGCAGACCCCACCCGCACCGACAGCACGGTCGCGGCGATGAGCGCGCACATTCGGCATATGATCCAAGTGGGCGGCGAAGGGCTTCCCGCGATCGGCACCGACTTCGACGGGGTCGAGGGCGAGCTGGAGATCGACAGCGTGGAGAAAATCGGCCTGCTCTTCGACCAACTGCATCGGGATGGCCTGTCCGACGACTGCATCGAAAAGGTGGCCTACCACAATGCCTTGCGCGTCATGCGCGACAGCATGGGTTGACCGACGCTGGGTGCGGGCAAGCAAAAAGTGGCTGTAAGGCCACTTCTTTGCTTCGTGGGGCTTCTTTGATTTTCTTCCACTTTTCTTGAAAGAAAAGTGACAAAAGAACTTTTGCACGCCTACGGCGCCCCCGGTATACCCGCCACCTTGATGGCGGGTATTCCGAATGCGTGTGCTGCTTTGGAGAAGGGGTGCTGGGAGCAGGTATGTAGCCTGTATGCGCGGGATGGATGGCCGTGGGCGTTTCGCCTCTGGGGACATCACTTTTAGCGCATCACCCGCCGCGCCACGCCCAGGAGCGTCCGAAAGCCGGGCGGCTGGAAGCGACGCTTCACTTTCTTCAGTTCTGCGCGGATGGCGATCTTCTGCGGACAATGCTTCTCGCACTTGCCGCACTGGACGCACACGTCCGCTGTATGGGGCTGATCGCTCATGACCGACGTGCTGGTGAGGTATTGTTGCATGCCGGTCGTCCAGCCGATCGCGTAGCTGGCATTGTAGGCGGAGAAGCAAGTGGGGATGTTGATGCCCTGCGGGCAGGGCATGCAGTAATTGCAGCCCGTGCAAGGCACTTTGTAACTTCGATTCAAGCGCTTCACG
>JAVBLF010000016.1:0-87700 GCA_031553675.1 Eubacteriales bacterium
TGGAAAAATGGAAAATTATTCATTGTCAGATTACGTTGAGTACAATGCAAATGGGCAATACTGGGTACAATAATATAGCTAATTCGATTTAGAATAGGCCTAGATAGCGTCATGAATCGAATCAGAACACTTCGAATGGAGCTTGAGCCAGTTTTTTAAATTAGCCCAGGCATGTTCAATGCGATTTTTATTCGGTTTGCAAATAGGCTTGCGCTATAGTACCACTTCCATTTAAGCTACGATTATGAATGGAGGCCGTTGAAGCAATTGCGCCTTGAAAAATATTGGGTCAGTCTAATGATTTCGCTGATGTCAACGCCTTTGTGTTACTTAACTACATTTTTAACTACAGTTAGTGGCGCGTCAATTGATTCGTTTTTACATAATATATTGGTATGCATCTCGATAAACACAATTTCTTTGATCATTGCTTTGTCTGTAAAGAACGATGCCACGATTGAGTGACAAATGCAAATAATTAAGGGCGAGTTTACTTCGTGAAGCACTCCCAGCACAAAGAATTGATTGGCTTTAGAATCGCCATGACTCGAGGCATTCGTAGATTCCTCCTGTCTATGGCGATTCTTTTGTGAATATACTATAATATACAACATATCAAATCCAGGCATCGCACCGATCGAAAAATCCGTTTGACAAATGTCCGCGCGTTGCATATACTGATCGCAGGCGATGGATGCGTCCGTCGCAGTTCTTCGGGGCAGGGTGAAATTCCCTACCGGCGGTACAGTCCGCGAGCCTGCCAAGGCCGATTCGGTGCGATTCCGAAACCGACAGTCAAAGTCTGGATGGGAGAAGAACGTTAGGGTTTGCTTTGTGGCGGCGTGCGCCGTCTGCGGCTCCTGAGACGTTCTCAGGGGTCTTTTCGTTTGTCAACGCGAATCTGACCCCGCTGTGTGCTTCGGTTGCGAAGCGGAAAGGATGGGCTTGACATGTCGAATCAAGGCAAAGAAGCTGCCGTTAAGCGCGGCATACCGGTACGGGTTGTTGGCGTCGGAGCGTTTTCGACGAAGAACCTCGTCAAAACCGCCATTTTGGCGGCGATCGCCACGGTGCTGATGTACATGGAAATCGGTATGCCGTTCGTGATGCCCTGGCTCAAACTCGATTTTTCGGAGGTACCGGCACTGCTGGCGGCGTTTAGCATGGGGCCGTTGGCGGGCATTTTTGTCGATCTGATCAAAAATGCCTTCAAGTGCCTGAACACCAACTCGGGTTTTGTGGGCGAGATCGCCAGCTTCATCACGGGCGTATGCCTCGTCGTTCCGGCGGGGTGGATCTATCGGCGCTACCACACGCGAAAAGGCGCGATGCTCGGCTTGTCGGTCGGGGTGGTGCTCTTCTGCATTGCGGGCGCACTGCTGAACATCTACGTGCTGCTGCCGCTCTACGCGACGCTCTTCATGGGAAGCACGGAAAACGTCATCGCGATGGCGCAAGGCATCTATCCGAGCATCCAGAGTCTGGTGGGCGTGGCCGTGATCGGCACGACGCCGTTCAACGCATTCAAGGGGATCGCAGTGTCGGCCGTGACGCTCTTGCTTTACAAGCCGCTCTCGCCGCTGCTGCGAAAATAGGAGTTCATTTGGAAGGACATGAGACGAAGAGCGCGCGCGATCGTGTGAAGTGGATCGCGCGCGATGAAGGTGAAACCGAATCGATGGGCGCGCGCCTGGCCAAATCGGTCGCGGCGGGCGCCTTCGTTGCGTTGCGCGGCGATCTCGGCGCGGGCAAGACGGCGTTCGCGCGGGGATTTGCGGCGGCGTTGGGGGACGCGGGCGCGTCCAGCCCGACCTTTTCGATCGCCCACGAGTACGAAACAGAGCCGCCGGTCTACCACTTCGACGTCTATCGCTTGGGCGGCGAGGAGGATCTTGAGGCGATCGGCTTCGACGACTATCTGCGGCGAAGCGGCGTCATTTTGATGGAATGGCCGGAGCGCGTCGAGGGGCGATTGCCGGATAACCGCTACGAAGTGCGGATCGAGCGCATGGGGGACAACGAGAGGTCGATCGCGATCGAGGCGCTAGGGGCATATCGCGCTGCTTGGAAGGGGGACACGCTGTGACGATCTGTGCGCTGGAGACTTCGGGTTTGGTCGCGTCGGCGGCGCTGCTGTCTGACGGGGCGATCGTCGCCGAAGAGACGCTCGACGGGCAACTGACCCATTCGCAGATCGCGCTGCCCATGCTGGAGTGTATGTTGGAGCGTGCGGGTGTCGCGATCGGGGCGATCGACGCGTTTGCCGTCAACTGCGGGCCGGGATCGTTCACGGGGCTCCGGATCGGCATCTGCGGCGTCAACGCGATGGCGATGGCGGCGGGAAAGCCGGTCGTCGCGGTCGATTCGCTCGCAGTGCTGGCGGGAAATTTGCCGTTTGCGGGCTGGGTTTGCAGCTTGATCGACGCGCGGAACGATCAGGTGTATGCGGGTCTCTTCGATTGTACGTGTGGGTTTCCCCAAGCAGAAGGGGCGCTGTTCGCCGGATCGATCGCCGATTGGCTGCGGGATCTGCCGGAGGAGGGCGGGATCGTCTTTGTGGGGGATGGCGCCAAGGCGCAGCGAGCCGCGATCGAGGCGCAATTGCGCGAAAGGGCGCGTTTCGCGCCGGCGCATGCGATGGCTCACCGCGCGGGGACCTTGGCGGCGATCGCGGAAAGTTATGCGCGGGCAGGGATGGTCTGTGAGGAGGCCCAGCCGCTGTATCTGCGTGTACCCCAGGCCGTCCGGCAGAAGCAGCAGAGGGAGGCGGATCTTTGATAGCCAGCGAATGGGACGCGATGGTGATTCGGGATTTGCGGCAGGAGGATCTCGATCGCATGGCCGAGCTCGAACAGATTTGCTTTGCGGTGCCCTGGACGCGCGACATGCTCGCCGAAGAGCTGCGAAATCCGGACGCGCGTTACGTGACGGTCTGGAGCGGTGCCGAGATGTTCGGGTATGGCGGGTACTGGCGCATCATCGATGAAGCGCACGTGACGAACGTCGCGATCGCGCCGGCATGGCGGGGGCGCGGCTTCGGTGAGGCGCTCATGCGGGCTTTGATCGGGCGGGCGGTGGCGGAAGGGCTCACGGCGATGACGCTCGAAGTCCGGCAGGGCAATGAAGTGGCGAAGGCGCTCTACGCCAAGCTCGGCTTTGTGGCGATCGGCGTGCGTCCGCGCTACTATCCGGACGGGGAAAACGCGCTGATCCTGTGGAAGCGCGACATGCCTGAAGGAATTACCAATTCTTGACGCGTTCGGACAGGCGATCTATAATAAACGATGTGTGCTTGGCGCGCATCGTTTTGGTTTGCACACGGGGCCGTTTGGCAAGACGTGGCGGAACCGAGGGGGCGTATGGGCACCGAATTGAAAACTGAGGAGGAGTTTGGCAGTGAGCAAGGGAAAAAGCCGCGCGGCGCTGATCGCAATTGTCGTGATCGTCGCGCTCCTGGGCGTGTTGTCCATGACAGGTTTCCCCATCAGCAGCACGAGCTACATCATGCCGTTTTACAAGGGCATTCAGCTCGGCGCGGAGTCGTCCGGCGGGGTTGTTGCGATTTTCAAGCCGCAGCTTGCGAACGAAAAAACGACGGCGCTTCGCATGAACAAGGCTGTCGAGGCCATGAAAAAGCGCATGGAGATCAATGGATTCATGGATGCCAAGGTCGTGCGCGTCGGCGAAGACCAGATCCGTTTGGAGTACACGAACAACAACCTGGTCAACGATGCTCCTTACACCGAAATGTTGGCCAAGGAAAACAACTTGCTCTGCCTCGACCCTGACGGCAATGTCGTGTTCGACTCTTCGAACATCGTGGCTGTACAGCCTGGCACCGACAGCGCGACGCAGAAATACGGCATCAGTTACCAGCTCGACCGCAAAGGCGCAGCGGCGCTGAAGAAAGTGACCGAGACGCGAACGGGCGAAAACATGATTTTTTCGCTCAACAACGAGACGATCGCGGCCCAGCAGATCCAGAAACCGATCGTCAACGGCCAGAGCATGATCACGCAGGACGAGTTGGATCAAGAAGGCTCGATCGAAATGGCGATGATGGTGTCGGGCGGGCCCTTGCCCTTCCCGATGACGCGCGCGGATCTGACTTTCTTCGAAGGCGCGGTTCCGCGGGCGGACATGCATAGCACGGTGTTGTTCACCTTCCTGCTGCTCCTGATCGGGGCGGTGGCGCTGATCGTCATCTACCGCGCAAACGGCGCGGCAGCGGCCATCGGACTGGCTTGCTTCGCGTTTTTGCAGCTCTTGGCGCTTTCGACGATCGAGAGCATTCGTCTTTCGACCGCGTCGATGGCGGGCGTCGTTGCGGCGATTCTCATGGCTTACTCGACGGCGTTGATCCTGCTCGAGGCGACCCACGCCGAGGTCCTTGACGGGAAATCGCCATCCGGTGCGGTGGCCGCCGGGATGAGTCGATCGTTCGGTATCCTGCTCGACGTACATCTCGTCGCAGCCTTGATCGGAGCGGCCTGCTTCTTCCTCGGAACGGTTTGGCTGCGCGACGCCGCGATCACGCTTTTGGTCGGGCTTGCCTTCGATGTGTTCGTGCTGGTGGGCGTGCTCTACGGCTGCCAACGCCTCTTTGCCAACACGACGGATCGCCCGGAATCGTTCACGCGCTTCGGCAAAGCGCCCGAAGTGGTGGCGGATCGTTCCAAAAAGAAAAAAAGCGCCAAGAAAGCGTAAGGAGGACGGAAACATGACACGACAAAAGACATTTTGGATCGCGCTCGCCGCGGTCGCCGTCCTCGCAGCGATCGGGGCTGTGATGCACTTTGCGTCGGGCGCGAATGCGGGCGCCGCGATGCTTCGATACCAGAATCCCGCGGGCGTGGATGCAAAGGCCATTGGCGACACGCTGGCGCAAGCGGGTGTGACGGTGCAATCGATCGAGGCCGGAAGCTCGACGAAGGGCGGCACGCTCGATCGTGTGGAGATCCGCGTATCCGCGGATGATGGACAAAAAGCCTTTGATGCATTGAAAACGGCGCACGCGAGCGCACTGATCGGCGATGTCGTGCCCGAAAGCGACGCGCCGGACGACGGCACTGGTGCCGCCGCCACCCCTGAAGCGGTTGAGCGCCTTTACGAGGCGGAGGCCGTCGGCGTCGATTACCCGGCGCGCACGCTGGTGCTCAGCGCCCTGTGGATTGCGGTCGGCGCACTGGTGGCCTGTGTGTACATGGTGATCCGCTTCGGTTGGCAGGCCGGCGTCAGCGCCTTTGTGATGGCCGCCATCGACGTCGCGTTCGTGCTCGGCGTGACCTGGATCGTCCGCACGCCGGCAGGGGTTCGCTTGCTGCCGGTCGCCGCGATGATCGCCGTCTACTCCTTCGTCAACAGCGCGGCGCTCTTCGACGCCTTCCGCGCACTGCGCAAGCAAGCCGCCAAAACGGAGGACTGGCAGGAAAGTGGTGTCGCCCAGACCAAATTCCGCGCGATCGCGCTGGGGGTGTTTGGCGTAGCCCTTTTGATCGCCGTCGCGATCTTTGGCTACCAGGGGCTGATGTCCTTCGCGCTGCCCGCCATGCTGGGGGTCGCGTTCGGCACGTTCTCGACCCGGCACATGACGCCTGCCCTGTATCACATGCTCGCCAAGTGAGAGCAAGACTCCGATGCGATCAAAAGTGGCCGTCAAGGCCACTTTTTCGATGGCGTTGACTTTCCCCAACACCCTGCACTATACTAATGTTACATTCATGTTTGACAAGCAAAGATCACTTCGCAACGGATGAACAACACCCAACGCTTTCGACGACAGTCAGGAGGGAATGTGTTAGATCAAGTCGAACACGTGATGCTGCAAATCTCGAAGTGGATCGCGCTCGTTTTGGAGTGCATGGTCGTATTTACGCTGTTTGCGACGGGGGTCAATGCGTTTTGGCGGTATTTCCGACACAAGACGCGCGTGCGTATGTTTTTTGCTAAGGGCATGTCGACGGCACTGAGTTTCAAGCTCGCCAGTGAGATTGTCCGCACGGTTGTCGTGCGCGACATCCAGGAGCTGATCTTCGTCGGTGTGATCATCGTGCTCAATGCAGGGCTTTCTTTTCTCATCCATTGGGACATCAAGGCCGAAGAAGAAGTCGAGATGCGGGAAAAACAGGACGCGATCGAAGAAGAGCGGATCGCACGCCAAGCCGCTGCGACCCAAGATCGCAACCGTGCCGCGCGGCGTGCCGAACAGAACGCATCAATGCAACGTCCTTTCCCGCCGAAGCTGTAGCGGCGGCTTGCAAGAAGTGGCGGCGCCCGCAAAAACGCGCCGAACGTGTGAGACGACATGATCGAACTGAGACCGAAGGAATCACAAGGGAATCTCGAGAAGGCCGATGCCCTCGCGAATGCGTTGGGCATCGCTCCTTTGTGTGCCCGCCTGCTCTGCGCGCGCGGGTATGACGACATCGACTCGGCGCGCGCGTTCGTCCGCCCCGACCTTTCCATGCTGCACGATCCCTTCGCCTTCGAAGGCATGCAGGATGCCGTCGATTGCATTTGCGCCGCCGGCGAGATGGGCGAGACGATCTGTGTGTACGGGGATTACGACGCCGACGGCATCTGCGGCACGGCCATCCTCGCGCGCTACCTCAAAACACAGGGCTTCGAGGTTCTGCCCTACATTCCGGAACGACACAACGAGGGATATGGGCTCAACAAGGCGGCGATCGAACAGATCGCTTCGCGGGGCGTCGGGCTCTTGATCACGGTCGATTGCGGCATCACGGCGCGCGAGGAAATTGCGCTCGCCTACGAATTGGGCATGGAAGTCGTGCTGACCGATCACCACCAATGTCCGCCCATTTTGCCTGAATGCGAGGCAATCGTCAATCCACAGTGCGGGGCCTACCCCTTCCGGCACTTGTGCGGCACGGGCGTCGCCTTCAAACTCGTGCAAGCCCTCGGCGGGATTGAGGCGGCGGCGCAATACCTCGATCTGGCCGCGATCGCGACGGTGGCTGACATCGTCAGCTTGACGGACGAAAACCGCGTGATCGTATCGGAAGGGCTCAAACGCATCGCCGCGGGACAGTGCGTCGCGGGCGTGCGGGCGCTCGCCGAGGTCAGCGGCTGTCCGGAAGGCCGTATCGACGCGGGTCAGATCGGCTTTGGCATGGCCCCCCGCATCAACGCGACCGGACGGACGGGGTCGGCGTCGCAGAGTTTGCAGCTCTTCTTGACGGACGACCCGGCCGAAGCGCGGCGTTTGGCGTTGGGCCTCGACACGGAAAACAAACGGCGCCAGCAGATCGAGGCTGGCATCCACGATGACGCGCTGCGCCACATCGCGGCGGGACAGGCCGACCCTGCCCGCGACCCCGTGATCGTCTTGCGGGACGACGCGTGGAATTGCGGCGTGATCGGCATCGTGGCGTCGCGCCTGACGAGGCGCTACCACCGGCCGGTACTGCTCTTCGGCGGGGAAGAGGGCCAGCTCACGGCGTCGGGCCGCTCGATTCCCGGCGTGCATCTCTACGACAGCCTGTCGAAATACCGGGAGCGTTTCGTGCGTTTCGGCGGGCACGAGATGGCGGCCGGCCTGACGATCGAGGCAGCGGGCTACGACGCGTTTCGGGCCGCTTTTTTGGCCGATATGCGCGAGACACTGCCCGTCGAAGTGCTGCGGCCGGTCGCATACTACGACGCTGAAATCGCGCCCTCAGCAATCACCGAGGGTTTGGTCGATGACCTGGCTGTGCTCGCGCCCTTTGGAACGGGGCACCACGCACCGGTCTTCTGTGTGCGCGGCGAGACGCCCCAGAACGTGTTGACGATGGGGAGCGAGCACCAACACCTGCGTTTTACGGTCGGTGGGCTCGCTTGTGTCGCGTTTGGCGAGGGACAAAGCAGTACGAGGCTGCGCAACGAGCGGGTCGACCTACTCGTGACGGCCGATCGCAACCACTTCAACGGCAAGACGAGCGTCCAAGCGCTTGTCAAGGCCATGCGTTTTGCGCCGCCGGAGGAGTTGGAGCGTTACGTCGCGGCGCGCGCGTGGAAATTTTATGATGCGCTTTGCTGTCGAATCGGATATAATAAAAGTCTGGACAATGGCGAATTTTCGCCCTGCGTGGCGGATTCGGGCGTCCGCCAGCGTTACCTCGACGCCATTCGGCATCAGGTGCAGGGGAAACTCGCGATCTGCTTTACCCCGGAAGGGGCGCTCGACCTGCTGCACACGCTGCGGCGCGAGGGGCTGATCGACGCTGTCGACCTCCACTGGGGGCGCTGCGCGGACGAGAGCGCGTACAACGCCGTGCTTTTTGCGCCCGAGATCGATCCGGACGACTTGCGGGGATTCGATCAGATCGCCGTGTGGGACGACTGCCCCGACGCGGCGGCTTGGCGCGAAATCGCCGGACTGCAAGCGCAAAGCGGCGCCTATGGCATGGATGTCGGGGCGTTTCTCGAACGGATCGCCATCCCGCGCGATCGGCTTGGACAGGCCTACCGCGCGATCGGCGCTGAAGTCAGCCGAGAGGGGCGTTACACCGACTTCGACGCTTATGCGACCGCCGTGCAAAGGCGGACGTCGATCGATCCCTTTTTGACCGTGTATGCGACGCGCGTGTTTTCGCAGCTCGGCTTGATCGCCATCAAGCGCGAGGGCTGCTTTGACGTGTCGATTGTGCCGGCGCCTCCCAAACGCGATTTGGAGGGAAGCCCGCTTTACAACGCAAGCCACCGCGCGCTCGAATCCTATCGATCGCGCGTGCGATAGCAGCGCAAAAGGCTGCCGAATTGGAACGAGGGGGTATTCCAGGTGGATCTAAAAGCGACCATTCGAAACATACCCGATTTTCCCGCACCGGGGGTGCAGTTCAAGGACGTGACGACCCTTATGAAAGACGGCCCTGCCTTTCACGAGATGGTCGAACACCTGCGCGAATCGCTTCGGGGCGTAGCGGTTGACGTGATCATCGGTCCGGAAGCGCGGGGATTCCTTTTCGGCGCACCGCTCGCCTACGCGATGGAGATCGGTTTCATCTTGGCGCGCAAGCCCGGAAAGCTGCCAGCCGCGACGATCGGTTACGAGTACCAGCTCGAATACGGCGTCGATGCGCTCGAAGTCCATGCGGACGCGCTGCTGCCGGGCATGAAGGTCGCGATCGTTGACGACCTCCTCGCGACAGGAGGCACGTCGGCGGCGCTGGCCAAACTCGTCGAGAAGGCGGGCGCGACGGTTTCAGCCATCCGTTTCGCGATCGAGCTGAAGGACCTTGACGGACGCGAGGCGCTCAAGGGCTACGACGTCGATGCGATCATCGCGTTTGATTGACGTTCGAACGCCTTCGAGTGGGGACACATAGGATACTGAAGTAGATGCAGGGCGCGATGAAACGCCCTGTTGCGTTTTCCGCGAAAGGATCAGGATCGCGATTGAATACCGCTGCCAATGACGCTGCCAAACGCGCCAAAACGTCGAAGAACAAGCTGATCACAAAACTGCGCGAGACGATCGCCTACGCCAGCCAAGAGGCCACGGATACCAGCCTCGAGCTTTGCGTGCGCGCGCTCGACGCGTTCGAAGCCAGCCTCGTCGACGAAAACGCACCCTGGCCCAACTGCGTGCCGCTCTCCAAATCGCAGATCCAGGGGATTCTTTTTGATGAGCCGGCATCGTTTGGCTACGAGCCGCGCGAAGTCGAAAAACCCAGCCAGCTCCGCTTCCGGATGCTGCGCGATCGCGTGCGCGTCGAAAGCGGCAAACGCGATCTGATGTGGCGCTTTGTCGCAGCCTTTCCCGACGAGGATGCCGTGCGCTTCAAGCGGGCAGAGGACTTCGCCGATCAAGCCCACATCGGGCAGTTCCGCGACTCGGGCGAGCCTTACGTCATCCACCCGATCGAAGTGGCGGAGATCATCCTGTCGATGGGCATGGACACGGACGCCATCATCACCGGCCTTTTGCACGACACCGTCGAGGACAATCCCAACATCACGAGCGAGATGCTCGCGCAGGAGTTTTCGCCCAGCATCGCGGCGCTCGTCGAGGGCGTCACGAAGCTGACAAAGGCCAGCTTTGGCGGCACCCAGAGCAAGGAAAACCAACAGGCCGAAAACGTCCGCAAAATGTTCCTGGCCATGGCCAAGGACATCCGCGTGATCCCGATCAAGCTCTGTGATCGCCTGCACAACATGCGCACACTCGAATACTGCCGCAGCGACAAACGCATCCGCAAGGCGCGCGAGACGCTCGACATCTACGCGCCCTTGGCGCACCGCCTGGGGATGGGGCAGCTCAAGAGCGAGCTCGAAGATCAATCTTTCATGCACCTTTATCCCGAGGCGTATGAGGACATCAAGGGCAAAGTCGAGCGCTTCCAGGTCGCGCGCGGGGAGTTTTTGCGCGAAGCCATGGCGTCCATTCGCGCCGTCATGGAAGAAAATGGCATCGTCGGCGAGGTCAGCGGCCGTCCCAAGCACCTCTACAGCATCTACCGGAAGATGCAGACCCAGAACCTGAGCTTCGACGAGGTATACGACCTGATGGCGATCCGCGCGGTCACGCAGACCGTCGGCGATTGCTACAACTTGTTGGGGCTGGTGCACCAGATCTGGCGACCACTTCCGGGGCGCATCAAGGACTATATCTCGACGCCGAAGCCCAACGGCTACAAGTCGCTCCACACGACGCTGATCGGCGAGTCGGGTGCGCCCTTTGAAGTGCAAATCCGGACCGAGGCGATGCACAAAACGGCGGAATACGGGATCGCGGCGCACTGGAAGTACAAAGAGGGGCGGAAGGATTCCAACCACCTCGACTTCGTGCTCGACTGGGTGCGCCAACTCATGGAGGAAAAAGTCGAGAACTCGACCGAGTTCATGCAGATCCTCATGTTCGACTTTTTCAGCGAGTACGTTTTCGTCTTCACGCCCGAGGGCGACGTGATCGACCTCGTCAGCGGCGCGACGCCGATCGATTTCGCCTACCGGATTCACAGCGCGATCGGAAACCGTTGCCAGGGCGCGCGCGTCAACGGCAAGATCGTGCCGCTCGACTACAAGCTCCAGATGGGCGACATCGTCGAGATCATCACGGCCAGCACGCTGACGGGGCCACACCGAGATTGGCTGAACATCGTCAAAACGCATCAGGCGCGCAACAAGATCCGTTCGTGGTTCAAGAAGGAGCTCAAAGAGGAGTACATTCAGGACGGCCGCGATAAATTGGTGGCCGAGGCCAAAAAGCAGGGCTACGTGCTCAGCAAGATCCTGCGCGAAGAACAGGTGCCCATCCTCTTCAAAAAGCTCAGCCTCAACACCCTCGACGACCTCTACGCAGCCGTGGGTGGCGGCAGCGTCATGACGGCGCAAGTCATTCCGCGCCTGATCGACGAATTCAACGCCGCCGACAAAGAAGCCGAACAAGCGCGCATGCTCGAAGAGCTGGCCGAACGCCAGGCGACCCAGCGCTCCTCCAAGCGCGATTCGATCGACAACGGCATCGTCGTCAAGGGCGAAAGCGGCATGCTCGTGCGCATTGCCCGCTGCTGTACGCCTCTGCCCGGCGACCCGATCGTCGGCTACATCACGCGGGGCCGCGGCGTGTCGGTGCACCGCGCCGATTGCAGCAACATCCAAAACCTTTCGGACGGTGCGGTGCGCCTGATCGACGTCGAGTGGGCGACCTCCGGCGCCAAGAGCGGCAAGTTTTCGGCGCAAATCAAGCTGGACGCCCTCGAGCGACCCGGCCTGATGATGGACGTATCGCGGCTTTTCATGAGCATGAACATCAACCTGTCGGGCATCAACGCCAAAACCGACAAGGAAATGATCTCCCACTTTACCCTCGAGTTCGACGTGCGCGACAGCGAGCACCTCGATCACGTCATTCGCCAACTCGCCTCGATCCGCGGGGTTCTGGGGGTTTCGAGGGTTCACGCCTAGGAGACGGGAACGCGCTTTTTTGAAAAAAAGCTGCGCAAAAAACTTCATACCCGATCCCTTTCGCGCCTCACTCCGTTCGCGCGAATCGAGTGTTTTCGGGGATGAAATGGGGGAGGACATTCGCTTTGAGGGCGGTTTTGCAACGCGTCACATCCGCGTCGGTCGCGGTGGATCAGGAGATCGTTGGGAAGATCGAAAAGGGGCTTTTGGTCTTGCTGGGCGTCGAGTCGGGCGATACAGATGCCGATCTCGATTACGTCGTCGAGAAGTTGGCTGTGCTGCGCATTTTCGAGGACGACGGCGGCAAGATGAACCGTTCCGTACAGGATGTCGGGGGCGGCATACTTCTGGTGTCGCAGTTTACGCTCTGCGCCGACGTTCGCAAGGGGAGGCGGCCGGGTTTCGATCAGGCGGCGCGTCCAGAAGAAGCGGAAAGCCAATATCGGGCTTGTGCGGACAAACTACGCGCCAGAGGGATACCGATCGAGATGGGTGTGTTCGGCGCGGACATGGCGGTCGCGCTCGTGAACGACGGTCCGGTGACGATCATTTTGGACAGCCGAAAGCGGATATAGGGATACGATATGCAGACTTGGACATCGAATGGCACCGTCGTAGAGCGCGTCGTGTGTTATGCCTACGGCATGGGGAACAACAGTTATTTGCTCTACCAAGAGGGGCAGGGAAGCTGCATCGTCGTCGATCCCGCCGGAACGGGCGAGGAATTGCTCGCCGCGCTGGCAGAGAAGGACCTGACGCCGGTCTGGATCTTGCTTACGCATGGCCACTTCGACCACATCCGCGGCATATCTGCCTTGGAAGAGAGATTCGGTGTGATTCCGATCGCGGTTCACGAAGGCGATGCCGCCATGCTGACCAATGCCAGACAGAACATGAGCTTGCCTTTCACGGGGCATGGGCTGGTTTTGCACGAGGCAGAGCGCCTTTTGAGCGACGGCGAAGCGTTCGAAGCCGTGGGCGTAACGCTGCGCGTGCTGCACACGCCGGGGCACAGCGAGGGAAGCGTTTGCTTTCTCGTAGGCGACCTTCTGCTGACCGGCGACACGCTGTTTCGCCTCGGTGCGGGCCGCAGCGACATGCCCGGCGGCGACGTGCAGGCGCTGATCCGCTCGCTCGGCATGCTCTTCGCGTTGCCGGGGGAGTACGTCGTCTTGCCCGGGCACGAGAAAGAAAGCCAACTCTCGTTCGAACGGACGCAAAATACCTTTATGAAGTACTACGCGCCACAACTGCTGCGTGAATGAGGGCGAAGCGTGCGAAATATTTTCCTCAAAAGTGATTTCCCCGGCTTGTTCAACGAGATCGGCGAAGTCATACGAAGTCTGGCGGGTGCCTGTGAGATCGTCGCGCAGGAAGACGCGTCCGGCAACGAAGTCCTGTCCGAAGCCGACGTTTCGACGTCAGATATGTCAGAGTCCGGCGTTTCGACGTCGGGTGTGTCAGAGTCCGACGTTTCGACGTCGGGTGTGTCAGAGTCCGATGTTTCGGCCTCGACCTCGATCGGCGAGGGGGAGGCCGTTTTGCTGTGCAAGCGGGAGGGGCAAGGAATCGCGGCTCGTTTCCAACCATGGGGTGGAAGCGAAACTGTTTCCGTTCGCACGATCCCAGTCGGACGCGATGCGCTGGAATCTAAGCGCTTTTTAATCCGTGCCGGCAAGCGTGCGGTGTTCGAGGCACTTCGTCCGCACTTCGACACGCCGACGCCCTGGGGCTGTCTGACCGGCATCCGTCCGACTAAACTGGCGCGCGAATCTGTGCGCAAAGAAGGGGAGGAAGCTGCCCGCAAGCGTTTTGCCGAAGAGTTTCTCGTCGCGCCGGACAAGATCGATCTCGCTTTTTCGATCGTCAGGCGGCAAGAAAGTCTGCTCGCGTCGATTCGCGCCAAGGACTTCGACCTTTACGTCGGCATCCCCTTTTGCCCGACGCGCTGCCATTACTGCTCTTTCGCCTCCTATCCGATCGGGAAGGGCGCGCGTGTGGAGGCGTATCTCGAAGCCCTCCAGCGCGAGGTTCGCGCCAACCTGCTGATCGCACAGCGCGAGGGCTGGCGGGTGCGAAGCGTATACATCGGCGGGGGGACGCCGACGGCGCTGCGTTGCGACCAATTGGAAGGGCTGCTAGAACATGTCCTCGAAGGGGCAGGGGGCTACGGGCTGGAATTCACCGTCGAAGCGGGGCGGCCGGACAGCATCGACGCGGACAAACTGCGCGCATTGAAGGTTTTGGGTGTGACTCGTCTGAGCGTCAACCCACAGACCATGAACGCCGTGACCCTCGAACGCATGGGGCGCGCGCACACGCCGGAGCAGGTCGTCGAGAGCGTATGGCTTGCGCGATCCTTGGGGTATACTTGTCTCAACATGGATCTGATCGTCGGCTTGCCGGGCGAAAACGAGGCGATGGTCGAGCGGACATTGGAAGAAATCCAAAAGCTCGCGCCTGAAAACTTGACCGTTCACACACTTGCAATCAAGCGATCGTCGAAGCTGAAAGAGCAGCTCGATGAAACGCCCTTGCCGAACGCCGAAACGGCTGCGCGCATGGTTGCGCTGTCGCGGGACATGGCCGACAGAATGGGGCTGAAGCCTTACTACATGTACCGACAGAAGTACATGAGCGGCAACCTGGAAAACGTGGGCTACGCCTCGTCGGGCATGGAATCGGTCTACAACGTCGACATCATGGAAGAAACCGTGCCCATCCTCGCGCTGGGGGCAGGCGCGATCAGCAAATGGAATTTCGAGGGCGGGCGGATCGAGCGCGTCGTCAACCCCAAAGACATCGACACATACATCGCGAAAATCGATGCCCAGACAGAATGCCGAGCGCAACTTATGCGTCGCGATTCGTGATTCAAAAATTCATGTATGCAAACGCATATCACGGATATATGAATTGCATTCACCTACTTTACAGCATCTTGCCGATAAGCTATAATGATTGAGGTGTTTGCATCTCATATTACGCGCATTGGACTTGATGTAAATATCGGAATTTTTTAGGATCATGGAGGAAGAATGATGAAATTGCGGAGACCCTTGGCCCTCGTGATGGCCATCCTGATCTGCCTGTCGATGCTGGCGGGTTGCGGTGCCAACACCAAAAAGGACTACGAAGCGTGGCTGACCAAGACGACGGAAGAAATGAATGCGCTGGCGCAAAAGGGCGCTGATGTGATGGCAGCCCAGGATCCTGCGGTGGCGACCACGTACTACGACGAAGCCATCACTTCGTTTGACAAATGGATCAAAGAAGCGGGCGAGATCAAAGTTCCGAGCGATATGCAACAGGATCACCAGACGCTCGTCGATGCGCTGACGACACAGAAAAGCACGCTCGATCAACTGAAAAACTTGATTCCCGCGCAATAAGGCACCCCGCTAGCACCCCATAAATCTTCGATTTGTGGGCACCCCGCTAGCACCCCATAAATCTTCGATTTGTGGGGGCCCCGCTCGTACCCCATAAATCTTCGATTTGTGGGGGCCCCGCTCGCACCCCGAAAATGTGCCCCCCGTCGCAAGGAACGCGTAACATCGAAAAGCCCGCCATGATCTTGGCGGGCTTTTCGGCGCCCCGCGAATGGGAATTCGCGGGAGGCAAAAGTTCTTTTGGTACTTTTCTTTCAAGAAAAGTACAGAAAACCCCAAGCGACACTACTTGACGATCTTCGTCCCCGTCTCTCCACGGAGGGCCCCGGCGGCCTGGTCGAGGGAGGTGATGATCGCTTCTCCTGCGGGGTTGCCTTCGACGAAGGCGATGCAGGCTTCGACCTTGGGCAGCATGCTGCCGGGCGCGAAGTGCTTCTCGCCGATGTACTGGCGGGCTTCGGCGACGGTCATGCGCTCGAGGGCTTTTTGATCGGGTGTGTTAAAATGGATGCAAACGCGATCGACGGCGGTGAGCACCATGAGGACGTCGGCCTTGAGGTCCTGCGCGAGGCGGGAGCAAGACTTGTCCTTGTCGATGACGGCGTCGATGCCCTTGAGCTTGCCGTCTTCGCGAACGACCGGAATGCCGCCGCCGCCGACGGTGATCGCGATCGAACCGTGGCTGCTCAACAGGTTGACGGCGTCAAGCTCGACGATCTCCTGGGGCTGGGGCGAGGGCACGACGCGGCGGTAACCACGTCCGGCGTCCTCGACGAAAGTGAAGCCGGTTTCGGCGACGATCGCGTCGGCTTCTTCTTTCGTGTAAAAGCGACCGATCGGTTTGCTGGGCTTCTCGAAAGCGGGGTCGGCCGAATCGACGACGACTTGGGTGACGACGCAGATCGCCTTGGCATCGATGCCCTTTTCACGCAAGCTTTGCCCCAATGCCTGCTGGAGGTGATAACCGATGTAACCCTGCGACATGGCGCCGCACTCGGCCAGGGGCATGACGGGCGTCTTCGGGCCGTTCGACGAGGCGTGATCCATCGCGAGCTTGATCATGCCGACCTGGGGGCCGTTGCCGTGGCCGACGACGATGTCGTTGCCGTCGGCAGCGAGTGTCGCGATGATGTCAGCGGCTTTTTTGACAGCCGCAAGTTGCTCCTGCGGGGTGTCGCCCAGCGCGTTTCCGCCCAACGCGACGACGATCTTTTTGCGATTCAAAGCGTTCTTCCTCCGTTACGAGAGCGTAGCGTAAATGACGGCCTTGATGGTGTGCATGCGGTTTTCGGCCTGGTCGAAGGCGAGGGATTGCTTCGACTCAAACACTTCGTCGCTGACTTCCATCTCGGTAACGCCGAACTTCTTGGCGATGTCGGCACCGGTCGTCGTCTTGGTGTCGTGGAAGGCGGGCAGGCAGTGCAGGAAAATGGCGTCGGGCGCGCAATTCTGCATCGCGGCGGCGTTGACTTGGTAGGGGCTGAGCTGGGCGATGCGGCGTTCCCAGACTTCTTCCGGCTCGCCCATGGAGACCCAGACGTCGGTGTAGACGACGTGAGCGCCGGTCGTGCCTTCTTTGACGTCGTCGGTCAGCGTGATCGTGCAGTTGTTTTCCGCGGCGATCGCGCGGCAGGTCGCGACGAGTTCTTCGTTCGGGAAAAGCTCTTTCGGGGCGCAAGCCGTGAAGTTGAGGCCCATTTTTGCGCAGGCGACCATGAGGGAGTTGCCGACGTTGTTGCGGGCGTCGCCCATGAAAGTGAAGTTGATGCCTTTGAGATAGCCGAAATGCTCTTCGACCGTCAAGAGGTCGGCTAACATCTGGGTGGGGTGGAATTCGTCGGTCAGGCCGTTCCAGACCGGCACACCGGCGTAGGCAGCTAGCGTCTCGACGAGTTCCTGGCTGTAACCGCGGTATTCGATACCGTCGTACATGCGTCCGAGTACGCGGGCGGTATCGGGAATGCTTTCCTTTTTGCCCATCTGGGAGCTGCCGGGATCGAGGTATGTCACACCGCAGCCGAGGTCGTTGCCCGCGACTTCGAAGGCGCAGCGGGTGCGGGTGGAGGTTTTTTCAAACAAAAGGACGATGTTTTTTCCGGTCAGGTATTTGTGCGGCGTGCCGGCGCGCTTGAGATCTTTGAAGTTGCGCGACAGGTTGAGGAGATAACGGATCTCGGCCGGGGAGAAATCGAGCAGCTTCAGGAAGTGTCTTCCGCGCAAATTGAGGGCCATTTGAATCAAACTCCTTTTCTGTTGTTCGTTTATGGTTCTTCCCGGACGAGCGGCATGCTCATGCACCGTGGACCGCCGCGGCCCCGAGAGAGCTCAGAGCTGGGAATCTGGAGCACCGTGATGCCGCTGTCGGCGAGGATGCGGTTCGTGATGTTGTTGCGATCGTACACGACGACGACGCCAGGGGCGATGCAAAGCGTGTTGGCGCCGTCGTTCCACTGCTCGCGCAAGGACGCGACGTGATCCATGCCGCCGCAGCGGATCAGCGTGACTTTCTCGCAGGCGAGCGCTTCGGCAAGCGTATTCTGGACGCTGTGGCGCGACTTCGTCACGGTGAATGCGCCACTGCCGTCGGCCTTCTTCAGGACGTAGATCGATGCGGCGTCGAGGATGCCGGGGTGGATGGTGAACGTCGCGCGGTCAATCTGGGTAAAGACCGTGTCGAGGTGCATGTAGGCGCGGATGTTCGGGATGTCGATGGCGAGTATGTTATCGACTTTCGAACGCCCTTCAATGAAGAGGTTTCGCGCGATGAGCTCGATCGCCTCGGGCGTCGTGCGCTGGGAGATGCCGATGGCCAATACATGCTCGTTGAGGTTGAGGATGTCGCCGCCCTCGATGCTAAACGCGTCGCCGCAATCGTAGTAAAACGGCACACGCCCGCGATAATCGGGGTGGTGGTTCAGCAGATAGCGCCCGTAGAGCGTCTCACGGTTGCGGGTGATCGAAAACATCCGGTTCAAACTCACGCCCTCGCCGATCGTCGCGAAGGGGTCGCGCGTGAAGTAGAGGTTGGGAATGGGGTCTGTGATGAAGCCCAGCTTGTGGTGGAGGGCTTTGACCAAGGGTCCAGACAGGCTGCTTTCGACTTCGGATAGGCCGATGCCCGACATCGTTTTGTCGACAATCTGCTTTTCGTCGCCCAGATCCAGCAGGATACGCTCGATCTCTTTGCGGTAATGCAGCGCGACGGGGCCCGATTCGCGGATAAAATCGCCGATGAAACGCTGCTTGATCGATTCGTTCTGCGCGATCGTCTCGGCGACCAGGTCTTCGAGATAGACGACTTCGGCACCGTTCTCGCGAAGCACGTTGGCAAAGTGATCGTGTTCGCGCTGCGCCGCGTCGAGGTAGGGGATGTCGTCGAACAGGAGCTGGTCGAGCAGCTCCGGCACGAGCTGTTCCAGTTCGTGCCCGGGTCGGTGCAAGAGCACCTTTTTCAGTTGGCCGATTTCGTTCGTCACGCGGATCGTCATCGAAAAACTCCTTCGCGTTGCGGATGGTGGCAAGACTCGATGCTAACAGTTTGCACTGAATTTGCTTTCGATGCCGGACATTGGACATGGTTCTTTTTGTATTATACGGTAAGGAAATCCTCGGAGAAACGGATATAAGCCCGCAGCGTCCTTGCAAACGATACGTCAGCAAATCGGCGAAACAGGAAATATATCTGCGATCAACGCATAAATACTCAGATGAGCCGCGCAAGTCACCCGCGCCAAAAACTTGACAGCCGCAGGATTTCCATGTAATTTTGAAGTAAAATGGTGAACCAGCTGCGATGAAAGAAAGGGGTTTCGCGCATGGCAGAGCTCATTCAAATGCAACCCCCCAACTATTCGGACCTCGATCAGGGAAAATTGTGCCGTTTCGACCTCGAAGCGATCGATGCGCCCACCTCGCCCTTGATCCACCAGGCGGCGCGCTTCATCTTCATCAACGCCGGCGAAGGCGTGCTGCGCGTGCAGAACGTCGATTATCCCTTACAGCCCGGCAGCTTCGTGTCGATCCTCCCCTGGCAGATCACGCAGGTCACCGAGGTTTCCAAGCCGCTGCAATACTTCATCCTCGTCTACCGCTACGACACGATTGTGCAGGCCATCCGAGGCTACTCCCACGTCGACGACAGTCCCTTCGACATCGCCCAGAAGATGTCGGAAAATCCCGTTTTGGCCTGCAACAAGGAAGAAGCCGAGCGCATTCGGAGCATCTTGCTTTCGATCCGCGACGAAGTCGGCATCGAGTCGTCCCGCCATGAGATCGAACCCCAAGCCCTCAGCGGCATTTACGTCGCGAATGCCCTCGTCGAGATGATCGTGCTGCACACGCGCATCGGCCTCGGCGGCGGTGGCACGGCCAAAACGAAAAAGCCCATCGACCGCAGCGAGATCCTGCGATACATGTATAACCATCTGGGCGAAAAACTGACGCTGAAAATGCTGTCCCAGATCTTTTATATGAGCGAGTCGTCCATTTCGCAATACATCACGCAGATGACCGGCTTGTCGTTCTTCGACTTGCTCAACGAGATGCGCGTCGGCAAGACGATCAACTTCCTGCTCTACACCGACCTGACGCTCGAAGAATTGGCCGAAATTCTCGGCTACGTCGACGCGTCGCACATCTCGAAGGTCTTCGCCGCACGCGTCGGCATGAAGGCCAACGAATACCGAAAAACCTACCAGCGGGTCAGCGGCATCTGCAAGGTCAAGGAAAGCAAAAAAGCATACGCTATCGTCGATTACCTTTTCAACAACTACGCCGAACCCTTGTCGCCGCAAAAGCTGGCCGATCAGTTCGGCATTGGTGTGCAGGAGCTCCACCGCGTCTTGCTTTACCAAACTGGAAAAAACTTCGAGGACTTCCTGAACTACATCCGCGTCAACCGCGCGAGCGAGCTATTGCTCACGACCGACAAGAGCATCGTCGACATCGCGATCGAGGTCGGCTACAACACCTCGAAGACGCTCACGCGCAATTTCTTGAAGCTCCGCGTCATGACGCCCAACGACTTTCGCAAACACGTGAAATTGCAGCCGAGCGAGTTTCTGAAGTGACACAGCATCCCGCCCTTTGTAGAGGGCCTCATTCGCAGAAAAACCGCGGCGCGCTGGAGACCCAGCGGCGCCTTTTTTGCGAGCCTCGCGCCGAATTGCGCGGATAAAAACATTCATCCGTTAAAATACGACGAAAGGCAGATTTTGTGTCCGACAGAAAAATGCCCTTCGGTGATACACTACGATCAGATACCCAGAATGATGGACGATGAACTAAGGAGGCGCAGATCATGGATGTCAAGAATGTAAAAGTTGCCATTTGGGGTTTTGGTGCGATGGGACAGGGAATCGCGCGCACACTGCTGACGAAAACCGGTGTCGAGATCGTCGGTGTGTGCGTTCGCCGCGCGGAACTCGTCGGAAAAGGCATCGGCGAGATGCTTGGCGTCGAGATGAAACAGCCCGAAGTCTATATCGACAACGACATCGACCGCGTTGTCACGAAGGGAAGCTGCGACATTTGCGTGATCGCGACCGATTCTTTCGTTGCGAAGGTCTACGATAAGATCGTCAACATACTCGAAAAAGGCGTCAACGTCATCACGATCGCCGAAGAGATGGCCTATCCCCAGGCCCAGGAACCCGAACTCGCCGCCAAGCTCGACGAGATCGCGAAGGCCAACGGCGTCAGCGTCATGGGCACCGGCATCAACCCTGGCCTCGTGATGGACTTGCTCGCCATCTGCCTGTCTGGCTGCATGACCGACGTCAAATCCGTGATGTGCAAGCGCGTCAACAGCCTTTCTCCCTTCGGCAAGGCCGTTATGGAAGAGCAGGGCATCGGCATCACCGTCGAAGAATTTAACAAGGGCGTCGAAACCGGCTCTCTTGCGGGCCACGTTGGCTTCTCCGAGTCGATCGGCATGATCTCCGACGCGATCGGCCTGGGCGTCGAGAAAGTCGAACAACAGATGAAACCCATCGTCACGACCGTCGACCGCACGTCGCCCCACGGCTTCGCGGCCGCCGGCAACGTCGCTGGCGTCAACATGACCGGGCAGGGCCTCCGAAACGGCGAAGTCGTAGTCGATATGATCCACCCGCAGCAGATCGAGCCCGAGATGGAAGGCACCCACACCGGCGACTACATCGTCATCGAAGGCAACCCGCGCGTCGATATGGTCATCAAGCCCGAGATCAACGGCGGCGAAGGCACGATCGCCATGTGCGTCAACTGCATCCCCCACGTCATCAACGCCGAAGCCGGCCTGCGCACTATGATCGACATCCCGGTGCCGCACGCGCTGATGGGCGACTTCCGCAACTACGTCCGCGCCGAAAAGCGCATCGTGAAGTAAAAAACGGAGGACAGCGATATGGCATGCAAAGGGACTTGGGTCTCCGTTCGCCGCACCGTCCTCACGCCCGAGGAACGCGCCGCGACGATTCCGCAGGACACCGCGAAGACGCCGCTTCTGCTTTGGGTGCGCGGCTCCCTCCAGCAGGACGCCGAGGTTGGCCAGGAAGCGACCGTTCTGACCAAGACCGGCCGCATCGAGACCGGCATCCTCGAAGAAGTCGAACCCCACTACGAAGTCAACTACGGCGGCTATGTGCCCGAGATCGCCGCGATCGGCGCGAAGGCACGGGAGATCTTGTTTGGAGGTGGCGGCGATGCGTGACACGAGCTATGCGGCCGTCATGGCTCGCAAAAACGAGATCCTGAAAGCCTCGGCTGGCATCGATTTCCAGCAGTTTGAGAGCGGATCGATCGCCTTCGACTACGAGCGCATGATGGCCAGCATCGGCTACAGTTTCGACGAACTGGCGGCCATCCAAGCTTCGCGCGGCGTCGGCAACACGCCGCTGCTCGAGCTCCACAACATCACCGCGCTCGCCCGCCGTTTTGCTCCCCAGGGCAAGGGCGCGCGCATCCTCATCAAGGACGAAGCCGCCAACCCCTCCGGCAGCTTCAAGGATCGCCGTGCCGCCACCGCCGTCCATCACGCTAAGAAGATGGGCTTCAAAGGCGTCGCTGCCGCAACGAGCGGCAACTACGGCGCAGCGGTTGCATCCCAGGCGGCCATGCAAGGCCTCAAGTGCATCGTCGTGCAAGAGTGCTACGACGCACGCAAGGTCGGCCAGCCCGAGATCATCGAAAAGGCGCGCAAGTGCGAAGCCTATGGCGCGGAAGTCATGCAGCTCTCCGTCGGCCCCGAGCTCTTCTACATCTTCCTGCGCATCCTCGAAGACACCGGCTACTTCAGCGCCTCGCTCTATTCGCCGTTTGGCGTCGCGGGCGTCGAAACCCTGGGCTATGAGCTCGTCCAACAGTGCGTCGCCAAGACAGGCCAGCAGCCCGACGTCGTCGTCGCGACGCATGCCGGCGGCGGCAACCTGACCGGTACGGCGCGTGGCATCCGTCGGGCAGGCTGCGAGGCCGCGATCGTCGGTGCCTCCGTCAACTTAAAGGGCCTCCACATGGCGTCCGATGGCCAATTCAACCGCAAGAGCTTCACGACCGGCCACACCGGTTTCGGCATGCCCTTCGCGACATGGCCCGACCGCTCCGACGTGCCGCGTTCCGCCGCGCGCCCGCTGCGCTACATGGATCGTTACGTCACCGTCAACCAGGGCGAAGTGTTCACGATGACCGAGCTTCTCGCCAGCCTCGAAGGGCTGGAGCGCGGACCGGCCGGCAACACCTCGCTGGCAGCGGCCTTCTCGATCGCCCGGGAACTCCCCGAAGACGCGATCGTCGTCGTGCAGGAGACCGAGTACACTGGCGCGGGCAAACATATCCAGCCCCAGCTCCACTTTGCGCGGCAAAACGGCATCGAGATCCGCTTCGGCGATCCGAAGGAAGAGGTTGCTGGCGAGAGCATCGTACTCCCGCAAGACCCCGGTTTCTTCCACATCGACGAAGTCGATCTGACGGCGCTGCGTTCGTCTTACCTGCGCAACGCGCTCGAAAAGACCGAGGCATTGACCGACGCCGACATCGTCTACCTCGCCGAAGAAACGCAAACGACGGAATCCGACGTCCGCGCGCTGATCGAGGCCGTGAAAGCGAAACAATAGCTTTCAAATTTGTGGGAACTGAAAGCCGAAAAACAAAGTGCAAAATAGGGATTCCAAAGGGTCTTGACCCTTTGGTCAGGGGTCTGGGGGATGAAATCCCCCAGCGTACCCCGCAAGATAGGAGACAAAACGAATGAAACGTCAAGACGATTACGCGGCCCGTCGCGCGCACCTCGCGTCGCTGGACGACGCCGCGCTGACCGCCCGTTTTTGGGAACTCGCCGGACAGGTGGTCGATCCGCTGCTCAAGCTCGGCTACGAGAACACGTCGCCTTCGATCGAGCGTTCCGTGCTGCTGCGCATGGGTTTTTCGTCGCTCGAAGTCAAGCCGATCGTCGATGGTGCGCTCGAGCGCAACCTGCTCGGCCACGGCGCGGGGCACGTCGTGTACAAGCTGGCGCAGTCGAAGGGCATTCCCGTCCGCGAAGCCGGACTGCTGCTCGCCGACGGCAAGGCCTGGGATGAAGCCGAAGCGCTGTTTGGAGGTGCGAAGTGATGGACGAACGCTACGAATTGAAGCCGAATGAGAGGCTGGACGTCGAAGAGCTTTTGACTGGCCTTGAAAATTACCACCCCAAGCGCCGCGGCTGGACCTGGCGCAAGCCGGTCAAGAACCTCCAGATGGGGCCCTTTACCTACCAGGATTGCTCAGAACCGCTCAAGGACGGCGTGCCGCTGCTAGCAGCCCACAACTTCGACGGCATCGATCCGCAGCCCGGCCCCGTCATCACGACGGAGATCGCTTCGGGACGCTTTGAAGACGACATCCGCCGCATGCGCATGGCCGCCCACCACGGCGCCGACCACATCATGGTCATCCGCACGGCCGGTCAATCCCACTTCGACGGCCTGATCGAAGGAACGCCCCAGGGCGTTGGCGGCGTGCCGATTACGCGCAAACAGGTTCGCGCCCAGCGCCGCGCGCTCGACCTGATCGAAGAAGAAGTCGGTCGTCCGATCAACTACCACTCCTACGTTTCGGGCGTCGCGGGCCCCGACGTCGCCGTTATGTTCGCCGAAGAAGGCGTCAACGGCTGCCACCAGGATCCGCAATACAACGTCATCTACCGCAACATCAACATGGTGCGTTCTTTCGTCGATGCCTGCGAATCGAAACAGGTCATCGCGTGGAGCGGCATGGCGCAGATCGACGGCGCACACAACGCCAACGCCACCAGCCGCGAAGCTTGGAAGGTCATGCCCGAGCTGATGGTGCAGCACGCGATCAACGCGATCTTCTCGCACAAGGTCGGCATCGCGAAGGAAAACATCTGCCTGTCGACCGTTCCGCCGACCTCGACGCCCGCGCCCTGCATCCACATGGATCTGCCCTACGCCGTGGCGCTGCGCGAACTCTTCGAAGGCTACCGCATGCGCGCCCAGATGCACACGAAGTACATCGAAGCCAGCACCCGCGACGCGACCGTCACACACGTGCTGAACATGATGATCTCGAAGCTGACGAGCGCCGACATCCAGTCGACCATCACGCCCGACGAAGGCCGCAACGTGCCGTGGCACATCTACAACATCGAGGCCTGCGACACCGCCAAGCAGTCGCTCGTCGGCATGGATGGCCTCATGGACATGGTCGAGCTGAAAAAGGAAGGCTACCTGCGCGACACCGCCCGCGAGCTCAAAGAGCGCGCCGTGCTCTTCCTCGAAGAGATGATCGAAAAGGGCGGCTACTTCAAGGCCGTCGAAGAGGGCTTTTTCGTCGATTCGGGCTGCTACCCCGAACGCAACGGCGACGGCATCGTCCGCACGATCGACGGCGGTGTCGGCGCGGGCAGCGTCATCGCGCGCGAAAAGGATTACATGGCTCCCGTTACGGCCCACTACGGCTACAACAACGTCGCCCAGTACGACGCGAGCGCCGAAAGCGATCCGTCCAAACTGATCGACGGCTGCACGCTCGAATGCCCAGACAAGATCGTCTTCATCGACGAGCTCGACGAGGTTGACAACGCTGCCGTCCGCATGGACGAAGTGATCGACTTCGTGCGTGGCAAGAAGCTCAAGCCCGAGATGGAGTGGATGGCCGACGGCACGATCCTCTTCACGATGTTCTTCCCGACCGATCGCCGCCACGCCGAGGCTGCCGCGCTCGAAACCGCCAAGCGCATGGGCCTGGTCGACGCCGAAGTCATCAGCCGCGAGATCATGCACCAGGCTGAGGGCACGCGCATCGAACTGAAGGCGAAAGTCACTTTCGATCTCGACCCCGACGCGCTCGTGATCCCCGAAGAGCCCGAAATCATGAGCGCCGACGAGATCCGCGCTGCCATCGAAGCCAAGCCCATGACCGTCGTCTGCGGTACGGTCGGACAAGACGAGCACTCGGTCGGCCTGCGCGAGATCATCGACATCAAACACGGCGGCATCGAGGGCTTCGGCATCAAGGTGCACTACCTCGGCACGTCGGTTCCGGTCGAAAAGCTGGTCAACGCCGCCATCGAGCTGAACGCCGACGCCATCCTCGCCTCGACGATCATCAGCCACGACGACATTCACTACAAAAACATCGCCGGTATCGACCGCATCGCCAAGGAAATGGGCGTCCGCGACAAGCTGATCTTCGCCGCGGGCGGCACCCAGGTCACGCCCGACCTCGCCGTCCAGGCTGGCGCCGATGCCGGGTTCACGCGCGGCCACAAGGGCGTCCACGTCGCCTCTTTCCTGGTCAAGCGTCGGAACGAGCTCCAAGGCTAGGGAACGTTGGGGCGCTGCCCCAACCCCCGCTCAAGGAGCAAGCCCCTTGAGAATCCCTATTTGGAAGCATTGAGAATGGGGGATTCCCTATGTACATCGATTTACTGGTTGCGGAGATCGGCTCGACGACGACGGTCGTCAACGCGTTCTCCGGCATCGAAACGCCCTGCCCGCGCTTTGTCGGGCAGGGACAGGCCCCGACGAGCGTGCTGGCGGGTGACGTCCGCGTCGGGCTGAACGAGGCGATAGAGGACCTGCGGCAGACGCTCCAGGCAGACGCGATCGAGTACGGGCAAATGCTCGCGACCTCGAGCGCCGCCGGTGGCTTGCGCATGAGCGTCCACGGCCTCGTCTTCGACATGACGGCGCGCGCCGGACGCGAAGCCGCCCTCGGCGCAGGCGCCAACATCCGCATGATCACGGCAGGCAAGCTCACGGAGACCGATCTCCGTGAGCTTGAGGCCGTTTCGCCCAACCTCATCTTGCTGGCCGGTGGCACGGACTACGGCGAACGCGAGACGGCCGTCTACAACGCACGCATGATCGCGACGCTGAAAGGCTGTCCGCCGGTGATCTACGCCGGAAACATCCAGTGCCAAGCCGAGATCAAAGTCATCTTGGGCGAGGCGGGCATCCGCCACTACATCGAGGAAAACGTGTACCCACGGCTCGACGAACTCAACATCGAGCCCGTCCGCAGGCGGATCCACGACGCGTTCGAGGAGCACATCATCCACGCGCCCGGCATGGAAGGCATCCGCGATCTCGTCACGGGCGCCATCCTGCCGACGCCCGGCGCTGTGATGGAATCGGCCCGCCTGCTGTACGGCATGGTGGGGGATCTCGTCGTCGTGGACGTCGGCGGCGCGACGACCGACGTTCACTCGGTCGCCGACGGCTCGGAGGAGATATCGCTTCTGCAAATCGCACCCGAACCCAAGGCGAAACGGACGGTCGAGGGGGATCTCGGCGTCTACGTCAATGCAAACAGCCTCGCCAAGGCCGTCGGTCTAGGCGTGCTCGAAAAGGAATCCGGTGTGGACGTCGAAGCGGTGCTTGCGAACTTCGAGCCCATCCCGCGGGGCGAAGATCAGCGCAAGCTCACCCAGCGCCTGGCCTACCACGCCGCGGCGATCGCCCTCAAGCGCCACGCAGGCCGTCTGCGTCATACCTACGGCGCGACAGGGCGGCGCACCTGGGCCGAGGGCAAGGACTTAAGCTGCGCGAGATGGCTCGTCGCGACGGGCGGCGCGCTGACGCGTCTCCCCGGGCGCGAGGCGATCTTGCGCGAACTCTGCGATCTGAACGCGTCGGGCACGCTGCTCTTTCCCAAGCCGGGCAGCATGCGCGTGCTCGAAGACGCGCCCTACATCATGGCGTCGCTCGGCGTCATCTCCAAGACGTATCCCGAAGCGGCGCGCGCTCTGCTTCGCGGCGCGTTGGGATTGCCAACCTAACGGCGATTCCCCGCTGGGGATATGCCGAATGAATACGGCCGGAGCTCTTTCGGCCATGTACAAGGAGGAGCGCACGGTGAATCCGAGGCTCAACATCGATCTCAGCAAATTTGCGCACAATGCGGCAGCCCTTTGCAAGCACTGCCACGCAGTGGGCATCAGCGTTGCCGCCGTGACGAAAGTGTACTGTGCGGACCGCCGCATGCTCGATGTGCTGGTCGCTTCGCCGGTCGATTACCTGGCCGACTCGCGCATCGAGAACATCGAGAGCTATCCCAAGTGCGACAAACCCACGATGCTGCTTCGCCTGCCGACGCCGTCGGAAGCGCTGCGCACGGTTCGAGCCTGCGACATCAGCCTCAATTCGGAGCTCGCGACCATCCAAAAGCTCGCCGAAGCCGCCGCATCGATCGGCAAGACCCACGGCATCGTGATGATGGTGGATGTCGGCGATCTGCGCGAGGGGATCTACTTCGACAACGAAGAACTGATCGTTCGGACGATCGAGTACATCCTGTCGCATAAGAGCCTGCGCATGGAAGGCATGGGCTTGAATTTGACCTGTTACGGCTCGGTCATCCCGACGAAAGAGAACCTCAGCCGCCTCTGCGACATGGCCAAGCGCGTCGAGGCGCGCTTTGGGATCGAGCTGCCGATCATTTCGGGCGGCAATTCGAGCACACTCTACCTGCTCGAAGGCAGCGACATGCCTTGGGACATCAACAACCTCCGCATCGGCGAGGCGATGATCCGCGGCATCGAGACGGCTTACACCCAGCCGCTTCCCATGCTGCGCCAAGACGTCGTCACGCTGGAGGCCGAGATCATCGAATTGCAATCCAAACCCTCCATGCCCGACGGGTTGATCGGCGTCAATGCGTTCGGCGAGAGCGAGACCTACGTCGATCGCGGACGACGCCTGCGCGCGATCGTCGCAGTGGGGCGGCAGGATACCGACCACGAAGGATTGAACTGCCTGGAGCCGGGCGTCGAAGTGGTCGGCGCAAGCTCCGATCACCTGATCGTCGATGTCACCGACGCGCGCGAAACGCTGGTCGTCGGCGATACGCTGCACTTTTCCATGTCATACGGCGCGATCCTGCGCGGCTTTACCAGCCCATATGTCGAGCGCGATTACCACACCGAAGAGGGCGAAGAGGCTGCGCTCGATTTCCTTGCGATGGACGACGACACGCTGCTGCGCCAGCTCGCCGCCAACGGTTGAAAGGCACGCGGGTTTCGCAAACACGAAACGTAGACCGCCATCCAGCCATGAAACGAAGGGACGCCTCAGTTGAGCGCGTCCCTTTCTGTGTCGCTGCCGACGACGTTGTGGTATAATGCAGGAAATGCCGTTTGCGGCCACCCGGTGGGTTGGGCGCATTTTTGGCTTTGAAGGGAGGGGATGCGCGATGGCAGAAAGTGTGCGCTTGACGCAGATGGCCAAAAGCGCCGGGTGAGCGGCCAAAATAGGACCGGGCGTCCTATCGGAACTTTTGGCGGGCATGCCGCGCGTCGCGGACGATCGCTTGATCGTCGGCTTCGACACGTCGGACGATGCCTGCGTCTACAAAGTACGGGACGATTTGGCCGTCGTGCAGACGGTTGACTTCTTCCCGCCCGTCGTCGATGATCCCTACCTCTTCGGCCAAATCGCGGCGGCAAACGCCCTGAGCGATGTCTACGCCATGGGGGGCGCGCCTTCGATTGCGATGAACTTGTTTTGCTTTCCGGCCTGTCTCGATGCGTCGATCCCCAAAGCCATCCTCGCGGGTGGGGCGGACAAGGTGGCGGAAGCGGGCGCCGTGATCGCGGGCGGACACTCGATCGACGACGAGACGGTCAAATACGGCCTCTGCGTGACAGGTTTTTTGCATCCTGACGACGTGATCACGAACGGTGCCGCCCAAGAGGGGGACGTTCTCGTTTTGACGAAACCGCTGGGGACCGGTCTTTTGACGACGGCGATCAAGGCGGGTCTTTTGGGCGTGGAGGAAGCCGATGCTGTCGGGCGCTTGATGGCGACGCTCAACCGAGGCGCGCGCGACGCCATGGTCGCGATCGGCGCGAACGCCTGTACCGACGTGACCGGTTTCGGTTTGCTGGGGCATGCGGGCGAAATGGCCGACGCGAGCGGGCTGACGGTCGCGATCGATCTCGCGGCACTGCCCCTTTTGCCGCGTGCGAAGGACATGGCGCTCGAAGGCATCGTGCCGGGGGGAACCTACCGCAATTTCGATTACCTCAAAGCGAGGATCGACGCTGCGCCGCACGTCGCGCAGTGGCAGATCGACCTCGCCTGCGATCCGCAGACGGCGGGCGGCCTATTGATCGCGCTGCCGGAAAAGAGGGCAGGGGAGCTGCTTCGCCGCCTGGAAGGACAGACGCCGTGCGCGGCCGTCGTCGGACAGCTTCTCGCGCGGAAAGACGCGGCGATCCAGCTGCGTTGAACGGACAAAAAAGCGCCGATCGGCGCTTTTTTGGTGTTGTGCGCTTTGCGTTGCGAAACACTTGTGCAAATGCCGTCGGCGGCGTATACTGTGGGAAGCCCCACACGTGCATCCATGGACGGAGGATTGTATGAAACAGGGACGCGGGCTTCGAGAGCCCGGCCAGACAACCATTTGGAACGTGCCGAACGTATTGACAATGCTTCGTCTCGCGTTGATCGGCGTGTTTTTGTATCTGTTTTGGGTGCCCGGAAACTACAGCGCGGCTTGCGTCGTCTTTCTCGTGGCCGGCATCACCGACATCGCCGACGGCGCCATCGCGCGCAAGTATGGGCTGACGACCGACTTTGGCAAGCTCATGGATCCCGCCGCCGACAAGCTCATGCTGATCGCCGCCTTGATCAGCCTGGTGAGCAAGGGCTTTTTGCCCGCCATCATACTCGTTTTCGTGCTGATCAAAGAGGGCATCATGGTGGTGGCCGCCGCGTTTTTGTACAAGAAAAAGATCGTCGTTTATGCCAAGGTATTCGGCAAAATTGCGGCTTTCTGCTTCAACGCCGGCGTCGTGTTGACCTTCCTCGGGACGACGGAGTTTCCCGCCATCATCGCCTACCACGTCGATTGGGTCTTGTTTGGGCTGGCGATCCTCTTCGCCGTGCTGGCTTTCATCCAGTACCTCAACGTCTTCTGGCGGGAGCGTCACTCGCTTTGATCGTTGACAAGCCTTGCCTTTTGCGCTAACATGGTGAGAACAACGACATAATTTTGTGTTGAAAAAGAGGAGAACCGCGCAGGATCGAAGAGAGGGAGTCCCATGGCTGAAAGGGCTCTCGGTCATCACGCGCGATTCGGGTCGCTTTGGAGCATCGTCGCGTGCGGCGCGCTTTGTCCCCGTTACCGGACGCGAGTGGAAGGCGCTTTGTCCCTTCAAATAAGGTGGTACCGCGGATGCATTTCGTCCTTATGCGACGAAGTGCTTTTATTTTGGATTCATCATCGCGATTTATCATTGCGCAGTTAGGAGCAGGCATCATGGCGAAGAACCTGGAAAAAGTCTACGAACCGAAGAGCGTGGAAGGGCGTTTGTATGCGCTGTGGGAAGAAAAGGGTTACTTTCACGCAGCGCCCAACCCCGACAAAAAACCATTCAGCATCGTCATCCCGCCGCCCAACATCACAGGGCAGCTTCACATGGGGCACGCGCTCGACAACACCTTACAGGATTGCCTCATTCGCTTCAAGCGCATGCAGGGCTTTGAGACGCTTTGGATGCCTGGCACAGATCACGCTTCGATCGCGACGGAGGTCAAAATCGTCGAGCAGATGGCGAGCGAGGGCGTAACGAAGGCCGACATCGGGCGCGAGGGTTTTTTGGAGCGTGCCTGGGCTTGGCGCAAGCAATACGGCGGCCGCATCGTCGAGCAGCTCAAGCAGCTCGGCTCGAGCTGCGACTGGGAGCGCGAGCGCTTCACGATGGACGAGGGATGCAGCAATGCGGTGCGAACGGCCTTTGTCGACCTTTACGACAAAGGCTTGATCTACCGCGGCGACCGGATCATCAACTGGTGCCCCGACTGCAAGACGGCGCTGAGCGACGCCGAAGTCGAATACGAGGAACAGGCGTCGCATCTGTGGTACATCCGCTACCCGGCGGAGGATGGCGGGGAAGGCGTCGTCGTCGCGACGACCCGCCCCGAAACCATGCTGGGGGATACCGGTGTGGCCGTCCATCCGGACGACCCGCGTTACGCCCACCTCGTCGGAAAGAACGTCGTTTTGCCCCTGATGAACCGCGTGATTCCTGTCGTGGCGGACACCTATGTCGATTTGGAGTTCGGCACCGGCGCCGTCAAGATGACGCCCGCCCACGACCCGAATGACTTCGAAGTCGGTATGCGCCACCATTTGGAAGTGTTGCGCGTGCTGGACGACGGTGGCGTCGTCAACGAGTTTGGCGGTGCCTATGCGGGCCTGGAGCGTTATGAGGCGAGAAAGCGCGTCGTGGCGGATCTCGAAGCGATCGGGGCGCTCGTCAAGATCGAGGATCACCCGCACAACGTCGGCGCTTGTTACCGCTGCCACACGACGGTTGAACCGATCGTGTCGAAGCAGTGGTTCGTGTCGATGAAGCCTTTGGCCGAGCCGGCCATGGAGGCCGTACGCAGCGGCGATACGCGCTTTTTGCCCGAGCGCTTTTCGAAGACCTACTTCCATTGGATGGAGAACATCCGCGATTGGTGCATTTCGCGCCAGCTCTGGTGGGGCCACCGGATTCCGGCCTACTACTGCGAGGACTGCGGCGAGATGATCGTGGCGATTGAATCGCCGTCGGCCTGCGCCAAATGCGGTTCGACGAAAGTGCGCCAGGATGAGGACGTGCTCGACACCTGGTTCAGCTCGGGACTCTGGCCCTTTTCGACGATGGGCTGGCCGGACCGGACCGAAGAGCTCGCGTACTTCTACCCGACGAACGTGCTCGTCACGGGCTACGACATCATTTTCTTCTGGGTGGCGCGCATGATCGTGTTCGGCATGGCTGAGATGGGGGAAAAGCCCTTCGACGACGTGTTGATCCACGGCATCGTGCGCGACGCCATCGGGCGGAAGATGTCGAAATCGCTCGGCAACGGCATCGATCCGCTCGAGGAGATCGACAAGTACGGCGCCGAGTCCCTGCGTTTCAGCCTGACGAACGGCATCAGCCCGGGCAACGACATGCGCTACCAGAGTGAGAAGGTCGAGGCCAGCCGCAACTTCTGCAACAAAATCTGGAACGCGGCCCGTTTCGTGCTGATGAACCTCGACGAGGACGATGAAAGTCCTGCGGACATCGCGTCGCTCCAGCTCGATGCCGCCGACAAATGGCTGCTCACCCGACTGAACGCGATCGTTGCGGAAATGACGGCGCATCTGGAGGAATTCGACATCGGCCTGGCCGCCCAGAAGATCTACGACTTCGCGTGGAGCGAGTTCTGCGACTGGTACATCGAGATGGCCAAGGCGCGGCTCTACGGCGAAGACGCCGGTGCCAAAGCGGCGGCGCGCGGCGTACTCGTGCACGGCCTAAGGACTATCGTGCAGCTTCTCCACCCCTTCATGCCCTTTATTACCGAGGAAATTTACCAGCACTTGCCGGGCTCGGGCGAGAGCGTCATGGTGTCGGCCTGGCCGGTCCCGAATGCAGCTTTCGATTTCCCAGCGCAGACTCGGGCGATCGAGAAGATGATGGAGCTGACGCGCGCCATTCGAAATCTCCGCGCCGAAATGAACGTGCCCCCCGCCACCCGCCCGAGCGTGACCGTGCTGGCTGACGTCGAAAGCGCCGCCGATTTCGAAGCCGTCGCGTCCTACCTTCAGCGTCTGTCTTCCGCAGGCGAACTGCGCGTGACGACCGATCGCGCCTGCATGCCGGCGTCTGCGGTTCCCTGTGCGACGCCGTTCGCCGAAGCTTTCCTGCCGCTGAACGAACTGATCGACGTCGAAAAGGAGAAAAAGCGTCTCGGAAAAGAAGCGGAAAAGTTACAGATCGAGATCGACCGCGCCGACGCCAAGCTCAACAACCCAGGTTTCACGAACAAAGCGCCAGCCAACGTGATCGACGGTGTGCGCGCCCAGCTCGAGGAGAACCGAAAGACGATGGCGAAGATTTCCGAGCGCTTGGCTTCGCTGTAAGGGTTGCGGTATAATGGGACGGGAAGGTTTGGGGGATTGCACGTGTCACTGCGCCACAACCCCCAAACCCCTGGCCCGAGGGGCGTGGACCCTTGGGAATCCCATTCGGATGCGAAAGAGGAAGATAGATGGGGATCGAACAGTTCGACGTGCTCGCCTTTTTTGGTGAGCGCTGGAATGAGCCGCGGCCGCTCGAAAACTTCGCCCGGCTGCTCGACGCGCTGGGACAGCCGTGGCAGGGCATGCGCATCGTGCATGTCGCCGGCACAAACGGCAAAGGCTCGACCTGCGCCTTTGTCGATCGCATGCTGCGCCGCGCTGGATACCGGACGGGCCTCTTTACGTCGCCCGCCTTGCAGCGCGTCAACGAGCGCTTTCAGATCGACGGTCAGAACGTCGGTGACGACGCTTTGGATCGCGCGGTCAGACGGGTGGCGGCGGCTGAGGCAGATGTGGGTATGTATTTCGGTGGCTTCGACCGCATGACGGCGGCGGGGCTCTTGATCTTTGCTGAAGCGGGCGTCGAATGGCTGGTGCTCGAAGCTGGGCTTGGCGGCCGGCTGGACGCGACGACCGCCGTGCCCGCCGAGATCGCGATGATCTCGCGCATTGGCCTCGACCATACCGAGGTGCTCGGCGATACGATCGACAAAATCGCCTGGGAAAAGGCGATGATCATCCAGCCGGGACAGCGCTGCGCCATCGTGCATCCGCAGGAAGGCGAGGCAATGCGCGCGATCGAAGCGCGGTGCGCCGAAACGGGTGTGCCTCTTTTGCGCGTGGACGGCAGCGGTTTGCTTCTGAACGAAATCTACCATGGCCGGCAACGCTTCACAGTGCAGCGGGGCGATGTCCACTTTGTGCTCGAAACGGGGCTTTTGGGGCGCTACCAGATCGAAAACGCCGCGGCAGCTCTCATCGCTGGGCAGGCGCTGGGACTGGACGCGATCGCGATCCGCGAAGGAATCGCGCAGGCGGAATGGCCGGGGCGTCTGGAAAGGCTGGAAGGGCATCCCATGATCTGGCTGGACGGCGCGCACAACCCGCAATGCATGCGCGCGCTGGCCGACAGCCTGGGCGAATATGCGCCGGGGCAGCGCTTTGTGTTGATCACAGCCATCATGGCCGATAAGGATTGGCTGACCATGCTCAAGACGATCGCGCCCCACGTGGAATGCGCCGTCGCAGTCGATCTCGGTGCGCGTTCGGTGCCAGCGGAAGAACTCGCCGACGCTCTCGAAAGGCTGGGAACGACCGCCCACGTCGCGCATGACCTGGAATGGGCCTTCGCGAAGGCCAGCGACCTTTGCGAAGAACCGGGGCGCGAGGATTGCGCGATACTGGTTTGTGGTTCGCTCTACCTCGTCGGGGACATGCGCGGCTATTTGCTGTGACATATCGACGTCCGGACATGGATAGAATGGAATGTAAGGAGAAGGGACATGGATTTTTTCATACGGCCCATCCAAGAGGAAGACGCGGCCGACCTCAACGCGATCCGCCGCATGGACGGCGTGTTCGAGAACCTGCTCGCGATCCAAAGCGAGCGACTCGACGGGACGACTGACTATATCGAATCGCTGAGCGATCGGGATTTCGTATTCGTTGCCGAGACGAAGGTGGGCTTCGATTCGCTCGTGATAGGCTGCGCATCGCTTGCGATCCGGCCCCAGCTTCGCGAGCGCCACCGCGCCGACTTCGGCATCATGGTGCATCGGGATTACCAGAGAAAAGGCGTGGGCAAGGCGCTGATGGAAAAGCTGATCGACCTGGCGGACAATTGGCTTCTGATCAAGCGCATCGATCTGACCGTGCTGGCTGACAACCACGGCGCGATCGCGCTTTACAAGCGCATGGGCTTCGAGATCGAAGCGACGCTTCGTTGCGCCGTCGTCAAGCATGGCCGCTATGCCGACGAACTTCTCATGGCGCGCTTGCACGGCGTATAAGGGGAGGAGAAGCGCATGTCAAAACGAATCGTCGCCCTGATTCTGGCGGGGCTCTTGATCTTGTCGGTTTTGGCGTCGGGGATCGCCCTCGTCGCGTCGTATGCGCGCGATTCGGCAGAGCAGATCGGTTCGGAAGCGTCTGTCACCGCACCGTGATGGAAGCGCGATCGCTTGCGATTTTGGCGTAGCTAGAGATGAAAGCGGTTCGATGAGCCGCTTTTTTGATGCGCGGATTGGAAGGGGTCTGCTGGCGTGCATCCGGGTTTCGAAACAGGGAAGAACCGAAATCGTAGAATATTCGCGGTTTTGCATGATCGTGAAAATGGGAAAAGAGGCTTGACAAAATGGTAAATATTTCCTATCATAGAGGTGTAGTAGATATTCATCGAGACGTACTCCGCAGGGGCGCGCGCGCTCTCATGTGGGGTCTATAGATAAAGCGGACGCCCGGCTCGCAATGAGGGCGTCCGCCTTTTATTTGGCTTTTGGTGTGTTTTTTTGCGATCGCCGCTTGCATTTTCGACTTGCTTGCATTATGATGATCATGAATTGGTTTGATGCCGAATCAGATCATTTCTCCCTGCTGAGCAGAGTAGATGAGTGCGCGTGAAGTGCCGGAGGATGGGAAGTCGCCTCTGGACGAAGGCTGAAGGATGGTCCCTCAGCTGCGATGCATCATCGCGTCCGCTGTGTATGCCCGAACGAGTTCGCTTTCGCTTTTGGGATCAGGCTATGGGAAAATGCTTTCGTAGCGCGATTCATGGGGATGGCGAGATTGTGGCATCAGCTCGACATGCTGCCTTTCAGGGAAGGCGGTTTTTTTGTATCTTGTCTTCCCCTTGCGATTCATGAGAAAAGAGGCAACGCAAATGAGTCATCTCAGCCAAAACACCCGCAAGCTTGCGCTTGCAGCGCTCTTCGTCGCGCTCGACATCATCGTGACGCGATTTTGCTCCATCCAGGTCACGCCGGCGGTCCGCATCGGGTTTCAGTCGGCGGTCTTTGCGCTCGGTGGCTTCTTTCTCGGTCCTGTCTACGCTGCCATCGCATTTGTGGCCAGCGACCTACTAGGCGTCGCGATCAATTCGAGCGGCGGCGCGATCATCCCGTTGTTCACCGTCTGTGCGGGGCTTTCCGGCCTGATTTACGGCTTCGTGTTGCACGACAAACCCGTCAGCGTGTGGCGCACGCTGATCGCTTTCGGCATCCACATGGTCATCGTCAACCTCTTGCTTCGCACCTTCGCGCTTTGGATGGCACAGGGAACCCCGCTCCAAACGCTGTTTGCGACGCGCCTCGTCACGGTTCCGATCAACGCCTGCGTTTCGTTCTTCGTTGCCTGGTTGCTGCTCAAAACGCTGCCCGACAAGGTCAGAAGCTTTACAGCGACCTTTGCGGCAAAAGGGTAAGCGGTTTATAAAAATGGATTTAAGAGACGGTGTGAGAGCGCCGTCTCATCTTTTATATCCGACATGCAATGTTAGTCGCGAAATAAACAAACGGTTAAGTTGCATATTCACAGTTCCACTCGTGTGATCGCTTCAAATATTTGAAAACCTATACCATATTTATGAAGTGTATGCTATAATTGTTACGCTGGACGCGCGACAAGAAGACAATGCGAAAATCAGGGCAGATGCGCCAAAGATCTGATATTCTGCCGAAATATGCGAATGGGGCAAGTCGCGGGAGAAAGCAAACGAACCTTTATCTTGGGTTTTCCATTTATACACAATCAATCCAATAATATGAAGTTTGCGTCTTCGAAGTGAGCTTTGATACGCATCGGGAGGGGTTTACTTTGCAACATAAAAGTGCGAGCACAAGACAGCCCGACTCGGCGGCGAAACCGCAGACAAGTCAGGTGGGCCAATTCGGGAGCTCTCTGAGCGTGCTGTTGAGCCGCACAGTTTTTTTGGATCGTTTGGAACACACCCAAAAGGTATTCATGCAATCATTGCAGTATTTTACGCGCATGCTTCGCGCCGACATCGCGAGCACCTGGCTGCGCGACGGCGAAAGCATGCACCGGGCGCTGATCATCAACCGCCCTGTCGCGTCGATCCCCAAGCTCGTCATGGTGTCCGACATTGAATTCGGGGGCTTGCTCCCGCAAGGACAAGGCACGCTGCGCATCGACGACATCCACAGCGATCCGCGCTTTTTGCAGCAAAACATCATCTCCAAAGAAGGCCTGAAAAGTTTTATGTCCCATCCGATCGCCTTCCATGGCCAGATCATTGGCGTGATGTATTTCATGCGCCGGGGGGACGTGCCCTTTGACGAGCGCGATGCCAAGACGCTCAGCCTGGGCAGTAGCATGCTCTCGGTCGCGATCGACCATTGCAGCTTTTCCAATGATGCACCCCGTCTGTGGGAGTCCATGCTGCGGGAGTTCTGCGATGGCGTCGTGCAGGCGCACGGCACCGAAGACAGCGCGTACAACTGTAGCTTTCTCAAACCGGTTTGGCTCTTGTCAGACGACCTCCCCAAGGGCATTCACCCGCTGACCCTGGCGCGCGTGTTCGACTACATCCAGAACAGCCGCATCTCGGTCAGCAGCGCCGACATCGCGGGTGTCAGCGGCTTGTCACTGGCGAGCGCGCGCCGCTATCTGAACCACCTGTACGACACTGGACAGCTCCAGCGCGATCTCGTCTATACACCGGTCGGACGCCCGAGTTATCTCTATTCCCTCGCCGACGACTGATGGATCAAATGCCTACCTCCACACCGAAGCATGTCCGGAAGTGGCCCCGAGGCCACTTTTTCTTTTGCCGGATGCCTTCCTTTTTCGGCGGAACGCTTTCCAAAAGAGCGGCGATTCGGTATACTGGGGGGAGTTCTTCGACCTATGACCGAGGAGATATATGGAAGAAATGAAACGCGCGCTCGCGCTGGACGTCGGTGACGTTCGCATCGGGATCGCCGTCAGCGACCCGTTCGGGTTCAGCGCCCAGCCCATCGAGTCCTACGCGCGAAAAGGAAACGAGGCAGCCGACTTCGACCACATCGCCGACGTCGCGCGGCGATACCAACCCGTAACGATCGTGTTCGGCATGCCGCGCAACATGAATGGCAGCTACGGCCCGCAAGCCATGAAGATCTGCGCCTTTGCCGATCGCTTGATCGAAAGTCTTCGCGGACGCCTGACCTTCGATGTCGCCTATTTCGACGAAAGGCTCACGAGCAAGACAGCAGAGCGCGTGCTACTTGAAGCCGACGTGTCGCGCAAAAAACGGCGTGGCGTCATCGACAAGCTGGCAGCCGCGGTGATTTTGCAGGGATTTCTCGATGCAGGACGCCGGTCGGCCCAACGCCCCGCATTTGAAAACAAAAATGCCCATGAGGAGTGACAGTGATGCATGATGCGATCAACAACAATGGGATGGAAGAAGCGGGCGAAATCGTCACACTGCTCGACGACAACGGCGAAGAGGTTCGCTTTGACCACCTGTTGACCTTTGTATACGAAGGCGAGACCTATGTGGCGCTCTTGCCGGTGGACGCGGTCGAAAACGTCGGCGACGACGAGGTTTTGATCCTCCGAACCGTCGAAGATGCGGAGGGTGAACTCGACCGCTACTTACCTGTCGAAGACGAAACGAAGCTCGACAACCTGTTCGAGGTTTTCCTCGAACGCTTTGACGAAATGCTCGACGTCGAAGACGAAGACGAATAAGCGCGGGAGGAAAGTTCACATGAAAACATTCCAACGCGCTGTCGTCGCCCTGACGATGGCCTGTCTTTTGGTGGCGACCATGGGCTGCGCCCAGAAGCTGCCCGGCCAACCCGTCGCGATGCAAGACTTCGTCACGCGTTTCAACACGCAGATGAAAACACTCGGCGAAAAGATCGCGATCGGCGATCTCGAAGCCTCGGACGAGGAGGAAAACCTCTACACCTATTGGTTCGCCAACGCCATCATGATCCGCGTTTACACCCAGCCGGGCACGAAGGACGTCGTGTCGTTCAGCATCGTCAGCGACCACGAGGCCGTCGGGCTGAAAACCGAGTCGTCCTGCCTGCTGTCGGGCATGATGGCGCTCGATCCGAGCATTGGGCTCGAAGACAGCACGAAGCTGTTGAACGAAATCCTCAGCGGCGACTACACGCAGGCCGACGGTAGCGCGATCCGCGCCGCCGAACACAGCGAATACGCGCTCGCCAACGCCGAAGCGACACTCTTTTTGTCGGGCCGCTTGACAGGCCTCGATGAAAAATAGCCATCTTTTTCGTTTGACAGGGACCTTCTCGAATGGTTATAATGATATCGTTTATGTAGGCGAAGCCCTTGTAAAGGGGAAAGCTTAACATTCGATGGAGGTAAACGATGAACAATCAAGTGAAAATGATGCGCGCTGCCCTGGCAGTTGTGCTCGCGGTTTCACTGGCGTTATTGGGCGCATGCGGTGGCGGCGCGGACAAGAATGCCGCACAGCCTGACGCCAGCGCCGATACAGGCAAAGAAAGCGCCGCGATCGTGTCGGGCGAACCCGAACCCAGCCCGTCCACCGACGAAGAGGCCAAAGAAGTCGAAGAGGTCAACGAGGCGATCGACTCCGGCGATTTCCCTTACACCGTGACGCTCGGCCCCGGCTGGACCGTCAAGGCTAGCGTCGGCGGCGCCGTGATCGTCGAGAAGGAAAACGGCCTCACCCTCAGCCTGCAACACACCGTTTACGGCGAAGAGGGCATCACGCTCGACAAGCTCGAGGAATCCATCAAAGATTCCGACATCGAGCCCACCAACCTGACACGCGGCAAAGTGGGCGACTATGACGCGCTGATCTTCAACACAAAGGCCATGAGCGATGAAGGCATGCCGGCCGCGCGCGTCGCCTACGTGATCGCGGAAGACAATCAGGTCATCGGCATTTCCCTCGGCGGCAAGGCGGGCGAAGACCCCGCGTCGATCCAGTTCACCGATGCCGACGTCGACGCCGCGTTTTCCTCGATCGCGTCGAGTTTCCGCGTGAAGTAAGTGACACAAACAGCCTGTTCGTGCGAAGGACAGGCTGTTTTTCTTGGAGGTAGTATGATGCCGCAGCCGCAGGCGATCGCCATCGACACGGTCGCGCTCGACGACGCTTCCAGCGCGATCGTCATTCTCGACCAAACCCGCCTCCCCAGTGAAACCGTGACGCTCCGTTTGACCGATCAGGAGGCGATCTGGCAGGCCATCCGGACGCTCCAGGTGCGCGGTGCGCCCGCCATCGGCGTCACCGCCGCCATGGGGCTCTACCTGGCCGCCAAGTCGTTCGCCGCCGAAACGGATGACTTGGGCGCGTTTTGGGAGCGCTTTCGCGCCGCCAAAGCCTTTTTGGCGACCGCCCGCCCGACGGCGGTCAACCTCTTTTGGGCGCTCGACCGCATGGAGAACGCGGCGATCGCCTGTGCCGCCACTTCGCCCCGGGACATCGCGGCATGCCTCTTCGCCGAAGCAACTGCGATCCGCGATGAGGACATCGTAGCCTGTGCCGCGATCGGTGCGCACGGCCTGGCCCTCGTCCAGCCGGGCGACGGCATCTTGACCCACTGCAACGCAGGACGCCTGGCCGCCGTTCGATACGGCACCGCGCTGGCGCCGATCTACGTCGGTCTGGAACGCGGTGTGTCCTTTCGCGTCTTCGTCGACGAAACGAGGCCTCTGCTTCAAGGCGCGCGCCTGACTGCCTATGAACTCCATGCGTTGGGCATCGACGCGACGCTGATCTGTGACAACATGGCGTCGCAGGTCATGCAAAACGGCTGGGTGCAGGCCGTCTTTGTCGGCTGTGACCGCCTCGCGATGAACGGTGACGCCTGCAACAAGGTCGGCACATCCGGCCTGGCCATCCTCGCCCAACATTACGGCATTCCTTTCTACGTCTTTGCGCCGGTTTCGACGATCGACCCAAAGGCGAGCGGGGGAGGGGAGATCCCGATCGAAGAGCGTTCGGGTGGCGAGATCGCCGAGATGTGGTACAAATCGCGTATGGCGCCCGCCGGCATGCGCATCTACAACCCGGCGTTCGACGTGACGGACCACGCCTTGATCAGCGCCATCGTCACCGAGCGCGGCGTTCTGCGCCCGCCCTACACCGACACGATACCCGCACTGCTCGAACGCGAAGGACGTTGACGAAGCGAACAAAAACGCCATGCGCGGTTAGCATGGCGTTTTTCGATCTGGTTTTCCCCGTACCCACCCTCGTCCCAACGGTCAATCGATGCGTGGTGTTGACATGTAAGGGTCTCACTTGTACTGGTGTCTTCGAATCGGGCTACATTGTGATCTGCGGACTCGAACCGCAGGACTGCCCCACGTCCACCAGCTATCCTTTCGGACAAATTGTGCATCCGCCTTGACGGAGAGACTACCACGATTTCGACAGCATCTGTCATGTTGGTCCAGCAATGGAAAACGTTACATCAGGTCGATCGTCCAGTTCGCGCCCTGAATGGCGATTTCGAGCAGCCGAAGCGCCTTCGATGTGGCGTCGATCTGCTTTTGTAGCGCCGCGACATCGAGCGTCAGGACGGTCTTGATTTCGCTGCGTGTGACACGAAAGTCACGCGAATGCGTGCTCAGGGCGATGTTGTTGAGAAAATGCCGCTGCCGCCGCCGTTTTTCGCGTTCGGCGAGCGCGTCGGCGAGCAGCCTTCCGTCGGGCAGCGTTGCCACGGCGTTCGTCCGGTTGATGCGTACGGTGAGCGCGCAAAATTCCTCGTTGACGCGCATGGCTTCGGCGAGCAGGCTTTCGGGATCCTCTCCCGGCTGATCGCCCTCCTGCACCTTGAGGTTGGCGGTCACGAGCTGTTCCAGGTTGTCGAGCTGGTTCTGCATTTCGGAGCGCGTGAGCAAAGCTTCTGCCAGCTTCATGTCAATGATCCTCCTTTGCGCGATCTTCGCGTTGTGGGCGGACGACGACGGAAATGCCGTTCGGGATCACCGTGACGCTCGCGTTTTCGCCCTGGATGGCGCGCGCCACGTCCAGCGCCCCGCCGATGTCGGCGGCAAAACGCATCTTCATGTCGGCGATTGTGTCGCGCAATCCGGATCGCGTCACGAAGATCACGACGTGCCGCATCAAGATGCGGGCCAACACCTGCGCTTCCCATTGATCGGGAGCGGTATCGGGTTGGGGCGTCGCCATGATCGCGTCGTAGAGGGTGCGTGGGCTGTCGCAGTCGGCCAAGGCGCGGTAAAAGTCCTCGCTTCCCGTGCCGTCGGCACATTCGGCGACCATGACGATCACGGCCCCGGGTTTGGCGGTCGCTTCGGCGGCCGTCATGCCCTTGACCGATTGGTAGATGTTCTGATCGAGGGGCGCGCCGCCGTTCGTCGCGATCACGATGTCGGCGGGCCGGGCATCGACAGCGCAGTGTTGGGCGACAAAGGCGCATCCAGCGCGGTGCGCTTGTTCACAATCGCCCGCAAACGCGGCGATCGTCTTCTTTTCGGCGTCGATCGCGACGTTGACGATGAAGGCGAGCTTGGCTTGGCGCGCGGCGTCGATCATGTCGATTTGCAGCGGGTTGCCTTCGCGTATGCCCGTCCGCGCATTGGGGCTGTCGATGAAGGCGCTGCAATGGTTGCCGAGAACGGTGACCCGATCGCAGACGCCGGGCAGCACGCTCTTGGGCCCGCCCGAATACCCGGCGAAAAAGTGGGGCTCGATGAAGCCTTCCGCGACGAGCAGGTCGGTCTCGGCGGCCAAACGATCGACGACGAGGGGCGCTCCGCTCGGCAGAACGCCGATCGAAACGTTGGCGCTTGCGTCGCGGCAGTCGTGTACGACGATCCGCTCGCGCTCGAAGATCGCGTCGCCCAGCTTGGCCCGTAGTTCGTCCGCTGTAGTGCCGCGGTGAAAGCCCGTCGCGACGAGCAGCGTGATCTCGATGGCGGGGTTTCCAGCGCGCAGTTCGTCCAGCAGGGGTGGCAAAATGTCGCGGCTGGGCACGGGGCGGGTGTGATCGCTGACGATGACGGTACAGCGTCGCTTTCCCAGCGCCAAATCGCGCAGTCGCGGCGAACCGATCGGGTTTCGAAGCGCTTCTTCGACGATCGCACGTCCGTCCATTCCGGGATCAAAATCGTCGAGCCGACTCGTCAAAAGGGGCGCGTCGAGTTCAAGAGAAAGGCATTGCTTTCCATAGGGCAGGCGTATCATCAGACCGTCCTCAATAGTTGCCCGAAAAGACGCCGTCTTTTCCAGCAACCCGGTAGTCACCGAAGTAGGCCGCGGCGTCCAGCTTGAGGTAAGCGCACAGGTCGAAAAGCTCCGCCATGGTACCGTCGTTGACCGCGATGCCGTTGGCCTTGCGGTCCTCGAAGGCGGCGACCTCTTTTTCACCGTGGGTGTAGATGCGCGTCTGCCCGTCGGCTTTGGGGCTGTCGCGCAAGGCTTGGAGGTAGGTAGACAGATGCGCCTTGATCGCGTTGGCGTCGCCAAACGCGGCGGGATTGATCGCGATGAAGCCGTGGCAGATGCCGCCCTTTGCTCCCTGCATCGTCTGGTCGCTCGTCATGCCCAGCGAGAGGATCGACGTAAAGATCTCGCAGATCATGCCGAAGCCATAACCTTTGTGGCTGCCGGTCACTTCGCTGCTTCCGCCGAGCGGTACGATGCCGCCGCCGTTCTTTGCGACGATGTTTTTGAGTACGTCGGGCGCGTCGGTGCTCGGGTGGCCGTCCTTGTCGAGCGCCCATCCCTCGGGCAGCGTTTTGCCGTCTTTGTTGTACATTTCCAGCTTGCCGCGCGTGACGACCGTCGTCGATGCGTCGTAGAAAAAGTCGTAGGGTTCCGCCGGCATAGCGAGCGCGATCGGGTTGCTGCCCAGCATGGCCAGGCGGCCATAGGTCGGCACCATGATCGCTTCGCTGTTCGTAAAGGCCAGGCCGATCAAGCCCGCGTCACAGGCCATCTTGGCGTAATAGCCCGCGATGCCGAAGTGGTTGGAGTTGCGGGCCGTGACGACCGCCATGCCCACCGCTTTGGCCTTGTCGATCGCGAGCGTCATGGCCTTGTGGCCGATCAACTGTCCCACGCCGTCGTGCCCGTCGATCACGGCCGATATAGGCGTTTCAAAGACGATTTCCGGCTGGGCATGGACGTCGATCATGCCCTTTTCGATCCCTTTGTGATAGCGAACCATGCGTTGCATGCCGTGGCTTTCAATGCCGAAGAGGTCGCTTAAAAGCAGTACATCCGTGATGATGCGCGCTTCGTCCCGGGAAAAGCCGAAGCCGGCAAACGCATCCATGCAGTAACGGTTGAGCGTGTCATACGACCATGTGACGTATCCCATTGCTTGCTCCTTTCGACCGCGTTCTTTCTTCAATCCCATTATAACCCTTTTGCGGCCTCGGCGCACACAAAAAGAACCCCCACGGCCGCATGACGTGGGGGTGTATTTACGGCGTGGGATAAATGCGTTTGACCGTCTTGCCGTCAGCCCGTTCGAGCGCGAGCAGTTCGCTAACCGTCACGAAACGGTAGCCCTCTCGTTTGAGGCGGGGCAGGAGCAATTCGACGGCGTCGGCGCTCGATCGGTAGACGTCGTGTAGCCTTATGATCGCGCGATCGCCCACGGTGCCCATCACCGTGTCGACCACGGCGCGCGGATCGCGCGAAACGGCGTCTTCGCTGTCGGCCGTCCACAGGACGAATTGCTCCCCCAGCTTGACGGCCAGATCGTCGTCGATCGCGCCTTCAGGCGGGCGGATGACGGCGGGCGCTTGCTTGCAGGTCTCCTCGATCAGTTTCGATGTCGTTTGGAGGTCCTTTCGCGCCGCCTTGACGCTCATCTGCGCAAAGTTTTTGTTGTTGTATCCCTGGTTCCCGATCTCGTGCCCGCGTGAGGCGGCGTCCTGCACGATGTCGGGAAGAAGCTCGACCCGCTTACCGACGACGAAAAACGTGGCCACAGCGTCGTTTTTTTCCAACGCGTCTAGGATACGCTCGGTGACGGTCGCGTGAGGTCCGTCTTCGAAAGTGAGGGCGATGAGCTTTTCACCATCGTGGGGGAGGGGCGTGGGTTTGCTGCTGGGCTTGGCTGTTTGAAAATCCGCGTTTGAAGCGATGGCCCTGGCGGGAATGACCGCGCGCTGGACGGATTGCACCAGATCGAAGGGTGTGGGTTTGGGGATCCCTTGGCCGTGGAGCGTCGAAGCGATCGCGATGATCGCGATCCCCACGGCGACGCCCAGGAAGAGCGTGAACGGATCGACCCGCCCGATGGGGTTGGGTGTCGGAGCCCCTTCTTTGTTGCGGGCTGCCATGCGCAGGCGAAATGGCAGGGGGCGCATCTTCCACTTCTTCACGGCTGCCTCCCATTGTTTTGGTGGGTGATATGCAGCCATTATACGACGAATAATGTGACAATTCGAGAATAAGTTTGTGTAAGAGAAGGGAATAATTACATATGACAAAATTCGACATGGGGCTGACTTGCCACGCACTTCCCCGATATGCTATGTTAAATGAACGGAAAGCACAGGGGAGGATCGCATATGCCTGCAAAATCCGCCGGACCCAAACGCTGGCGATACTGGCCGCTGTTTTGGTTCGCGCTTGCCGTCATCGTCGCGTGCAAAGTGATCAACGAGATCAATTTCGTCTGGATTTGGCTCAAGGCCCTCGGCCGCATCGTGGAGCCTTTTTTCGCGGGCTTCTTGATCGCCTACCTGCTCAATATTCCGGTGAGCGCCCTCGAAACGCGCCTGGCGACGTCGAATCGCACCGCCGTGCGAAAACACGCCAAAGCGATCAGCATAGCGGCAGTCTACCTGGGCGCGCTGCTCATCTTGGCCGCGATCGTCGTGTTGCTCGTCCCTGCCATCGCGCAAACCGCGAGCCGCCTGTCCGTTGCGCTGCAAGAGGTCTTGCCCCAGATCGACGCCTTCATGAAGGAAATCGCCGAAACGGGATTTTTGCCGCCGCAACTCGACTTTGAAAAGGGTCTCGGCACCGATGCGCTCAAGTCGATCGTCGACGCGATCGGCCTCGACCGCCTCACAGCCCCTCTCGGCATGCTGATGGCCGTGCCTTCGGCCCTCCTTTCGACGGCCCTCGCCGTCATCTCGTCGATTTACTTCCTCTCGGGAAAAGACAGTTACATTCGTTTCTGGTCGCGCTGCCTCGACGCTTTTGTGCCCGCGAAAGCGTCCGAAGCCATCCATCGGCACGCCGCCCATGCCAACACCTACTTTAAGAGCTTTTTCTATTGCCAGCTCCTCGACGCCTGCATCGTCGGCGTGCTGGCCACGATCATCTGCAAATTGGCCGGGTCGGAATACGGCCTCGTGCTTGGCCCACTGATCGGCTTGCTCAACGTCATCCCGTATTTCGGCGCGCTCGTCGGCGGCGTCATCGCGGTGGGTGTGACCGCTTTTACGAACGGCTGGCCGAACGCCATCGGAATCGCCATTGCGCTCGTCGTGCTCCAGCAAGTCGATGGCAACTTGATCCAGCCCCGCATTTTGGGCAGTCAGCTCGCGATGAGTCCGCTATTGATCATCGTCGGCATCACGATCGGCGGGGCGGTGTGGGGCGTGTTGGGCATGGTCGTCGCGATCCCGATCGCTGCCGTGCTCAAGGACATACTCGTCGAGGCCATGCAAAACCGCGAAACGCGCAGCCATAAAGGAGGAGCCGATGGAACAGAAATCAACAGCGAAACTTGAAGCGGAATCGGCACATACCCGTAAGCGAAAACGTAGCCGCACGATCATACTCTCATGCCGGACGATCGGGATTATGACTTTCGCCTTTTCGATCGTCTGGGGCATCGTCGATCGTGAAAACGCGGGGCAATCCTTCATGAACGCTTTTACAGCGTTCCTCTTCGTGGTGCTCTCCTTTCTTCCTAACCTGCTGAATGCGGAATTCAAGCTCCACATCCCCGCGACGCTCCAGGCCGTCATCGTTCTCTTTATTTTTGCCGCCGAAATTCTCGGCGAAATCCACAACTTCTACGATCTCTTTTTTTGGTGGGACGTCATGCTCCACACCTTTTCGGGCTTCATCATCGGCTACATCGGCTTTTTGATCATCTACACCCTCAACCGGAATCCCAATGTGCAGATCCAAATGAGTCTCTTCGGCGTGTGTGCGTTTGCGTTTTGCTTTGCGCTGGCGTGCGGCGCGTTCTGGGAAATCTTCGAATGGAGCGGCGACATGCTCCTCGGCATGAACATGCAAAAGGGCGTCTACGTCAAGGATGTGTCCGAACTCGCCCCCTACATCAACCGATGGGGACGCTTCATGGATCCCGGCCTCGTCGATACGATGGAAGACATCATCGTCGATGCGGTCGGCGCGCTCACTGCCGCGATCTTCGGATACTTTACGATTCGAAAGAGTCGCAGCGAGAACCTGCCCCTTCCCGACACCTTCGACTGATCGCTGCAAATCGACGATTTGCATGGCGCGACCCGCCGCGAAACCGGATTCACAAACCGAAAATCCAGTTTCTTACTGCAAAAGTGAAATATCGCATTTTTTCCATAGCCCCCAGAATGACACAGAGGCGTTGAAAACCACTGAACGCGGCGTTTTCGCACAAGGGCTCCACTCGCAAACGCGACAAGCTTTTGCAAGGGCCCTTGGAATTTGGTCTCGTTTGTTGTATGATAAAGTGAGGTCACTGTGACAGTGTGAAATATTTATTGCTATATTGGCATAGTTCATTCAAAGGGTGAAATCTGCGTCCCACTTGTGAGGTAAACATGGCGCTGGAAGCGATCTTGGATATCGGAAGCTCGAAAGTGGTTTGCCTCATCGCCGGCCACGGCCAGGAAAACCGCCTGGAAGTCCATGGCATGGGCTACAGCGAGTACAAGGGTCTTCGTCGCGGCGCCTTTTTGGATCCGCGTTCTTTGCGTGAGGCGATCATGACCACGCTCGATCAGGCCCAAACCGAGGCGCGGCGCGGCATCCGGCAGATCTCGATCGGCGTCCCGGGGCCCTATGTCATGACGCAGTGCCGCAAAGCCGAGATCTTTTTCGAAGCGCCCCAGGAAGTCACCGGCGAGGACGTGGACGCGCTGATCGCCTACTCGCTCGAAAATGACGACTTTCCCGGTTACACCCGCCTGCATAGCGTACCGGTCAGCTTTAAACTCGACGGCGTCAGTTCGGCTTACCTCCCGAACAACGCCAAAGCCCGCGTGCTCGAGGGCCTTTTCGCCCACTCTTTTCTACGAGAGGAATTTAAAGAGATCCTTGCGGGAATACTGGAAGAGGCGGAGATCGACATCGATTGCTTTGTCGACAGCTTTTTCGCCGAGAGCCTCCTGATCGTCCCCGCCGCCCGCAAACGCGACGACAGCATCGTCGTCGATATGGGTTACTACCACACGGACGTCGGCATCCTCCGAAACAGCGCCCTGATCTACCACAAAACACTCCCCGTCGGCGGCGCCCACTTCGCCAGCGACATCAGCCAGGTCATCGGCGTGTCGTTGGACGACGCCGAGGCGATCAAACGCCGCCATGTGTTCGGCCTCGATTACACCCACCGCAGCGACAATTACCGCATGGAGGCCGGCGGCAGCGAGTCCTACGACTACGAGATCATCCAGAACATACTCGAAGCACGCGCTGACGAGATCATCGACTTGATCATCGCCGAGCTCCAGCAAGCCCCGGTCGATATCTCGGACGACACGCCTCTCATCCTCTGTGGCGGCGGAATCGCCATGATGCGCGGCGGACGCGAATTCGTCCAGAGCAAGCTCGGCCTCACCGTCTCGACCGAAATGCCGCCCATGCCGCGGCGCAACAGTGCCAACACAACGAGTGCATACGGTGTGATGGTCTACCAGCTCGATCGCAACCTGCCCGCGCGAGGGGACTGGAAAGACAGCCCCTTCATGCAGTCGGTGCTTCGCTTTTTTACCAAATAACGCTACATGGGACAAGCCGGGCGCCCACCCGGACAGTCGTTCACTTCAGAAAAATAGGGGGATTTCTTCAAATGTTGGAATTTGAACTTTCGGTCGGCGAATTCGCACAGATCAAGGTCGTGGGGGTCGGTGGCGCGGGCAACAACGCCGTCAACCGAATGATCCAGTACGGTCTGGGCGGCGTGGAATTTCTTTCCGTCAACACCGACAAACAAGCGCTCTACCTGTCACGCGCCAACCAAAAGATTCAAATCGGCGAAAAAGTGACGAAGGGACTCGGCGCGGGTGCCGTCCCCGACATCGGCATGAAGGCCGCCGAAGAAAGCCGCGACGAGATCGCCAGCGCCCTGCGCGGATCCGACCTCGTTTTCATCACGGCCGGCATGGGCGGCGGCACCGGCACTGGCGCCGCACCCGTCATCGCCGAGATCGCCATGGACATGGAAATCCTCACGATCGCCGTCGTCACAAAGCCCTTTAACTTCGAGGGCCGAACCCGCATGAAGAACGCCGAGCACGGACTCGACCAGCTGCACGAGCGCGTCGATACGCTCGTCGTCATCCCCAACGAACGGCTGATCTCGATCGTCGGGCGTGCCGCTCTCGTCGATGCGTTCAAAGTCGCCGACGACGTGCTCCGCCAAGGCGTCCAGGGCATTTCCGACCTGATCTCCAAACCCAGCCTGATCAACCTCGACTTTGCCGACCTCAGCACGATCATGCGCAAGTCCGGTCTGGCCCACATGGGCATCGGTTATGCCGACGGCGACAAGCGCGTGCTCGAAGCGGCCCGCCAAGCCATCGAAAGCCCCCTGCTCGAAACTTCGATCGACGGCGCGCGCGGCGTTTTGATCAACGTCACCGGTGGACCCGATGTCGGCCTGACCGAGATCACCGAAGCCGGCGAGCTCATCCAGGAAGCCGCCGACCCCGAAGCCAACATCATTTTCGGCGCCGACATCAACGACGAAATGGCCGATGGTGTTCGCGTCACCGTCATCGCGACCGGCTTTGACACCATCAAAGACGAAAAGGCCAGCGCCGCCGACAAAGCGCCCAAAGGCGGCGGCTTGACCATGGGCAACAAGCCGAACAACCCCACCCAAAGCACCCCGTCCAACCGCTTTGGCCGCGGCGTGCAGCAGGTTTCTCCGCGCGGCGTCCGCGACGGCAACGACGAGATCGACGTCCCCACCTTCCTGCGCGGCAGCTTGCGGAAGGACAACGATTAAGCGGCAAGACTGACCGCTTGGTACACAGCCAAACAAAACCCCTCGCGAGCGATCGCAAGGGGTTTTTTGTGTGCGGTAGTGTGTTCCGGTCGGGATTACTTTTTCCAACTGCCTTCGATGTCGCTCCAATGCGCGTCCGCATGCCGAAGCAGTGTCTCCGCCTCCCGCATGGACATTTCGGGAAAGTGGAGGAAAAGGCTGTGAGAACCGTAGCGCTCGACGATGCGATCGACGTTGCGAATCCAGTCTTCGAGGCCGCCGCTGTACACCTTGACCCAGAGCGACTTTCCGGCGGCGCGCGCCTTGTCGTAGATGACGTACCAGTCCTCCAAGGTGCCGTCTGGACCGAAATCGCCGCTCGTAAACTGGAGCGCGTCGATCTCCTCGATCTCCATCAGGGCGTCCATGTGGCGAATGCAGTCCGCGCCGTCGAGGTGGTAGAGCACCGTGTCGAGCTTTTGCGCCTGCTTCCGCAGCGATCCCTGCACGAAATCCCGAAAGCTCTGTGGCGAGAGCATCGCGGAGAAGTCGCACTGCAATTTGGCGATGCGGCCCGGCCCCCAGATCTGGAAGACGGTGTAGCAGGAGCCGCCGTCCGACTCGTTTTTGATCTGCTCGAAGAAGCGGTCGTAGTATGCAAAATAGAGGTCATCGACCTGGGCAATGCGGCGTTTGATCCCATCTTCGTCGTCGACGAGGTCATAGATGATCTCCTGTGAGCCGCGCAACGAGGCCAATACATCGAGGTTCTCCATGATGTCGGGCATGCCGATGTAGAAGTCTTCGCCCGCCAGCGATCGAATGCCCGAAACCGTTTGCAGATGCCGTTTCCACCATGCGTTTTCCGGATCGTAGGCTAACGCGGGATGGGTGTCCCAGTCCTCGACGCAGTGCTCGAACCAGACAGTATCGTCCCGAAAACGGATCTCCGATCCCAGATAGCCCGCCATCGAGCCGGGGCCAAAGTCGGCGTTGATGTTCGGAAAGCTCTCGGCGAGAAAGCTGTGATTGCCGCAAAAATGCCGGTAACGCGCCACCATTTTCTCCGGATCCTGGTACTTTTCAAACATATCCGCGTACATCAATTCGTCCGGCAGCAGGTAGTCGATGCCTTGACAAAAGTGCTCGCAGCCCTTTTTGCCATCGGCCTTCGCGCGCTGCCAGGCGTCTTCCGTGTCGGCGTTTCGCGCGATCACGCACATCAGCGGCCGGCCGGAATTGTTGTGCTTCCAGTAATTCGTCAATTTCTGTCGGGCGGCTTGCCAATCGTTCTTGTATTTCATCTGTCTTTTCCTTTCTCGATCAGGCGAAGCGAAGATCGCATCGCGTGCCGTCGAAATGGCACAGCTGCGTCGCGCCGTCGCATGAGACGCGCAGTTCCATGGGATCTTTTCGCCACTTCGAGATTTCTTCGATCGTCAGGGTGCGCGCGCCGTCGTCCCAAGTCAGCTTGAGTGTTTCGAAATCGCCGTCTTCATACGCGTAACTCACCCCGTCGTCGTCGTAGAACAGGAAGGTCGCGTCTGCGCCGGGGTAGATCGCGATGTCGAACGCATCGCGGTTTTCCAGGGCGTGTGACACCGGCCGCTGCAAGGGGAGGATGCTCCCAGCCCTGACGAAGACGGGAATCGTCGCAATGTCGGCTTTGGCGCGCAGCCACTGCCCGCCGCGATGGAGGGCGCCTGTCGCAAAGTCGTACCAATCCGCACCGGCGGGAAGGTAGCAGGCACGTTCCTTGGGGGCGTCGATCGCCGCGCCGTTCTTGTCGTAGTACATCGCTTCCACGACGGGACAGACGAGCATCGAATCGCCCAGCAGGAATTGATCCGCGATCGCCCTCGTTTGGCGATCGTCCGGAAAGGCAGCCCAAAGGCTCTGGATCATGCTGTCGTCGTCGTGTGCGGCGCGGGCCGCGAGGGAGTAGATGTAGGGGAGCATGCGGTAACGTTGCCGGATGGCGCTTTCGATGGCGTCAAAACAAGCGTCACCGCGATCGCCAAAGTGCCAGATTTCGCGCGGGGTATCGGTGCCGTGCGATCGGAAAAGCGGCAGGTAAGCGCCGAATTGCAGCCAGCGCGTGTAAAGTTCGCGGTAGCCTGGGTGGGCGACGCCGTCGTCGTAATCGCCGTTCCAAAACCAGACGGGATTGGCGTCTGGGTTGCCGCACCATTTCCTCCAGCAGGCGGTGCCGCCAGTGAAAAACGCGCCAATGTCCACCGTCCAGAAGGGAATCCCGCACATGGACATGTTGAGCGCCTTGGCGATTTCGCCGCGCAACTCGCTCCAGGTCGCGGACGTGTCGCCCGCCCAGAGTACCGTGCCGTACTGCTGGATGCCCGGGTAGCCCGAACGCGTGAGGTTGAGTACGCGCTTCGAAGCGCCCGTCTTGCGCTGGTTTTCGTAGATGCCTTGGGCGTGTGCGAGGGCGTACGCGTTGGTGCGCGCGGGATCGAGGTACTTCTTGTGTTCGCCGCCGACGATCTCGTAGCGGGTGTTTTCGGGCAAAAGCACAGGGCCGCACCAATCGGGCGACGTAAAGGGCTCTGTCGAGTCGCACCACCAGGAATCGTAGCCGCCCGCAAAGAGCTCTGCGTTCGCCTGCTTCCAGTAGATCGCGCGAGCGCGTTCGTCGAAAGCGTCGTAGGTCGAGTAATCGTTGAGCATGCAGCCGGCACGCGCGAGTTCCTCGTGATCTGGACAGCCTTCGGCCATGTTGGGCCAGATCGACACCATGCTGTGAATATGCAGCTCGTGGAGCGCAGCATTCATGGAGGTGAGGTCGGGGAAACGCGCCTTGTCGACGGTTTTTTGCCCCCACTGTGCGCCCTCCCAGGTCTTCCAGTCCTGGACGACGCAATCGATCGGGATGCCCAGTTCCCGGTAGCGGCGGGCGACGGCAAGCATTTCGTCTTGGGTGTCGTAGCGCTCCTTGGATTGGATGTAGCCGAACGCCCATTTCGGGATCAAAGCCGCCTTGCCTGTCAAGGCGCGGAAGCCCGCGACGATCGCGCGCGGATCGCCTTCGATGAGGTAGAGGTCGATCTGATCGACCGTGTCGAGTGTCACGACGCAGGGCTTTTTCGTGTCGTCGAATGCCATGAGCGACGCGCAGTCGATGAGCAAGCCATAGCCCTGATCGGACACGAGACAGGGCATGGGAATGCGCATGTTGTGTTGGTAAAGGTAGACGAGCTCGCCGCGGTGGTTGAAGGAACCCTTTTCGTCCTGCCCGAGTCCGAAGATGCACTCCTCGTCGCGAAACGCCAGTTCCAGCTTGCCTCGGTAGGCGCGCCGATCGACGGTGGGAAGAAGGTTCTTGATGGCAGTGCGCTCGCCGTCGACGGTCTTCAGCACTTCGATTTCGGGTTTCTCTCCATCGACGACGTAGCGGACGACATCGATGGCTTCGAGGGCGCAGGCGGCGACGTCGAGGAGGGCGCGATCGCCGTGCATGACGACGAAACCCGCGCCGCGCGCTTCCACGCGGAAAACGCCCAGATCGTCCGTTTCGCTGGACAGAGCCTCGCGCTTGACGAGGATCGGTTCCGCCGCCGCGTTTTGTGCGGGCCAGACGCGGGCATGCAGGATATTGTCGCGGACGCGCGTGAACGCGTATTGCAGTCCGCCATACGACCATTTTGTCGCATTTTCCATTTGCGATTCAGCCTCCATCGATTGTTTGCTCAACCCTTGACCGCGCCAGCCGTCTGTCCGCCGACGATGTGCTTCTGACAGACGAGGTACATCACGATCACGGGCAGGCTGGTCAGCAGCACGTCGGCGCAAATGAGGTTCCATTGTTTGCTGAACTGCCCGAAGAAGTTGTAGACCGCCAGTGTCATCGGCCACTTCGTCGTCGAGTTCAGGAAGTAGAGGGGCATGATGAATTCGTTCCACATGTTCAAAAAGCAAAGCACGCTGGCCGTCACGAGTACCGGCTTCATCAGCGGCAGGATGATCGAAAAGAAGAGGCGGATTGGCCCGCATCCGTCGATGACGGCAGCCTCGTCGAGTTCAAGTGGCAGCCGAGACACAAAGCCGTAAATCAGAAAGACCATGAAGGGCATCTGCACGGCAGTGTAGAGGAAGATGATGCCGTAGCGCGTGTCGTTGAGATGGAGCATCTGCATGACCTTCATCAGCGACACGTAGTTGATCGGCATCACGATGCCCAGAACGAGGAAAAGGTAAAGCGCTTTGCTTCCCTTGCTTTTGCGGCGGGAAAACATGTATGCGGCCATCGAAGCGAAGAGCACCGTCACGATTGTGCCTAGGCCGGAATAGAGCAGACTGTTGAGAAAGCCCGTCACGAGCTTGCCCTTTTCGATGACGGTCTGAAAATTCGAGAAGTCCCACTGCTGGGGCAGCGCAAACGACAAGGCGCGGGCGTCGGCACCGCTTTTCAGGGACGTGACGACGATCAGCGCGAGGGGAATGAGCATGACGAGCGTCAAAATCCATGCGACGGAATTTTTGAATACGCCCATGGCGGTGATTTTCGTTTTCATTCCTGCACCTCTTCCTTCGTCAAGATTCGAATCATAAAGACACCGAGCACGCACATCAGCGCGAACATCACCGAGCTGAGCGCCGTTCCGACGCCGAAGCGTCCCAAGGAAAACTCTTTGAACACCGCCGTGTACATGACTTCGGTCGCGCGGCCCGGCCCGCCGTTCGTCAGCGCGAACACGATGTCGAAGACCTTGAGGCCGTAGAGCACGTTCAGCACGATGGTGACGGCGAGGGTCGGCCGCAGAAGCGGCAGTGTGATGAAGCGGAATTGGTGCCAGGCGTTGGCGCCGTCGATCGAGGCCGCTTCGTAGTAGGTCGGCGAGATCGAGAGGATGCCGACGATCAGGATCGTCATGATGTAGCCCATGCCGCGCCAGATATCGACGCCGATGACCGACCACATCGCGATCCCGGGATCGGTCAGCCACTTTTTCGCCAGGGCATCGAGGCCGATGGCGCGCAGTGTTTCGTTCAGAAAGCCCTTGCTGGGGTTGAGGATCGATGTGAACACCAGGCTGACGATCAGGACCGAGAGCACCGATGGCATATACATGATCGAGCGGTGGAAGTTGAGTGCGCGGACACCTTTGCTGAGCAGCAGTGCCAGTGCCAGCGCCAGGCCCGTCTTACCGATCGTCGTTACGGCAGTAAACCATAGTGTGTTGCCGACGTATTTGAGGTATTCGCGATCGGGCGAAAAGATCTCTTTGAAGTTATCGAAGCCGATGAAATGCAATGCCTCGCTGTAGGACGACCAATCGGTAAACGCGTAACCGATGCCGATGATCGACGGCAAGACGAAAAGCACACAGTAGAACAGGAGGGCCCCCGCGGCCAGATACCAGGGGTAGATCTTTCTCTTGTCCATGACAATTCTCCAATCGCTACGTACTCGACGAGGGAAAAAGGGCCGGCGCGTCGTCAGATCCGCGCCGGCCAACATGGGTGCGTATTGCGACCGGCCCGTCGTCTTACTGCCAGTTGCTGTCTCCGGCGGCGGCGGCTTGGTCGGCGCGTCTTTGGTCGATCGACGCGAGTACTTGATCCGGCGTCATGTCGCCGACGAGCATCGCGGAAATGTCGGTGCCGATCTCCATCCACTGCGGATTGAGGTAGATGACCGCATTCTGGTAGACGGTGGACTTGCCATCCTTGAAGGACTCGACAGCGGCGCTCACTTCGGCCGAATGGGTCGATTTCAGGTCGGCAAAGGGCAGGCTGTTGAAGGAGGATTCGTTGTCGATCATGAACTGGAGGTTTTCCGGCCGCGCCAGGAAGTCGATGTACTGCTTGGCGAGGTCGATGTTTTTGCTGCCGGAGTAGACGAACTTGCTCGGGCCGCAGGGGGTTTCTGCGATGATCTGGTTGTCGAGGTAGGGGGCGGGGAAGACGCCGAAGTCGGCTTCGGTCAGGCTCGAATCGACGGCGAGGATGTCGCCGATGCGGCCCATCATGTTGACCGTCATGCCGTACTTGCCGGAAGCCATTTCCGCAGCGAGGTCGGCGTATTCGTTCGACATGTAGTATTCGCCCCAATATCCGGCGGCCACGACTTCCTGCATCTGGGTGAGCATGGTCTTGAAGACTTCGTTTTGCGCAAAGGTCGTCTTGTTGCTGTTGAGCGAATCGACGAGGCCGGGCACAGCTTTGTCATAAGCCGAGGCGACGTCGAAGAAGTTGAGCTGGTGGTGCCAGCCGTCCGCTACGCACTCGAAGACAGGCGTGATGCCGTTGTCGAGCAGGGTCTGGCAGACTGTCTTGAACTCGGCATAGGTCTTGGGGGGCGTCAGGTTGTATTGCGCGAAGAGCTTTTTGTTGTAGATGTAGGCGTAGCTGTCGGACTGATCCCAGATCGTGATGCCGTACACCTTGCCGTTCGACGAAACCTGCTCTTTGACGGCCGGCTCAAAGCGGCTGACCCAGGGCTGGTCGCTCAGGTCGACGGCGTTTTTCTCGATCTTGAGCAGCGACACGATGTCGAACTTGCCCGACTGGTGCATGAAGATGTCCGCACACTCGCCGGAGTTGAGCTTGGTCGTCAACAGGTTCGGGTATTGATCAGCAGGGATGATCTGGTAATCGACCGCGATGCCGGTTTCTTCGGTGAACTTCTTGGCGAGCTCCATTTCCGGGTCCTTGACCCAGTCGACACTGGCCATGACGGTGAGTGTTTGTCCGGCGCCAGCGGGCGCTTTCTCTTCGGCAGGCGCTTCTTCGGACGCCTCGGGGGCTTCGGCTTCTTCGCCGGCCGTCGCCGCTTCTGCGGTCGCGGTGGGGTCCTCGGCGGCAGGCGCTCCACTGGAGCATCCTGCAAACAACGAAGTTGCCATGGCCATCGTGAGCATGAGCGCAACTATGGATCGTTTCATCTGATTTCCTCCTGGATGTGTCGGATGGGATCGGGAAAAATGCGGCTCTTGGATTTGTTTGCTTTTGGGATGGAAGAGTGATTTGATTGTACCAATGGCGCGACGAGAACACTATGCACCAAACCAAACTCTTTTTGTACTTTTTTAACCACTTTGCTATACTGGACCTGAGGCCGTGCACCGAGCCAGCGGCCGAGAGAAAACCCGCCGGATGGGCCGCCATGAAAAAGCCAAAACAACCAAGCGCCAAGATCAACGCCATCCTGTTTCGATCCTACATGCTCGCGATGTTTGCCGTGCTGCTGGCCGTCACGGTCATTTTTGCCGCCATCGAATTCAATTCCCTAAACCGCAACGTGCGTTCCAAGCTCCAACAGGCCAACCATTCCGTCGCCCTGAGCGTCGATAACCAGATCAAGCAGATGGATACCATTTCGATCAGCGCGCTTTACTCAAATCTGTTAAAAAATTCCTTTTCGACCTATTCCGACCAGCTCGACCTCGCCGAGGACAGCACCCCCAACCCCGCAGCGAAGGTCGGCAACGCCAAGATACTGCACGATCTGATGTTTGCGATCATCGGCGTCAACAACGACATCAAGCAGATCAACCTTTACAACACCGATCGGGGTAGCTTTGGGTCGGGGCTCTACAATGGCTATATCGACCAAAACCTGCGCGATATGCCCTGGTACCCCATGACGCTTGAAGCGGAGGGAAAGCGCTTCGTGACGAAAGCACACGACAGCGCGCTTTTTGCCTCCTCCCAGCGGCAGACTGCGGGGCGTGATTTCGTCTCGCTCTGCCGGATCTACTTCGACAAATTCAACCGCATGGATGGCGCGATCGAGGTCGTCGAATACTACGATACGGTATTCGACAGCGCCATGCACGCCGAGGGCGCGTACAAGCTCCGCTTTTATATCTACGACGCGAACGGTACGCTGCTCTATCCGAAGCAGGCAAGCAGCATGCATGCTGACGACTACCGCCGCTATGCCGCCGGGCAGGGCAGCGATCAGGCGCACACCTACGACAACGCCGCATCGGGCCAGCGCGAATTCCTGATCAGCGAAACCATGCCCTATTCGAACTTCCTAAGCGTCGCCGTTGTCGACAGCGACAGCTTTTACGCGCCGATCACGCAGTTTTTCGTGCTCCTCATCGCGATCTTTCTGGCAGGCCTTCTCATCTGCTATCTGACGGCCCGCCGTCTGGCCCGCCGCCTGGCTCTCCCGCTGACGTCGATGCACACCCACCTGTCGGCCATCGACTACGAGCAGCGCAGCTGGGAAAAGCTCAACATGGACGCGACCGGCATCATCGAGATCGACGATCTCAGCGCGAGTGTCGATCGTTTCCAGGACGAGATCCTTCGCGCGACGGACGAAATACTCCTGCTCCAGCGCCACGAAGCCCAGTCGCAGATGCTGGCGCTGCAATCGCAGATGAACCCGCACTTCCTCTACAACTCGATCGCGACCATCCAAGCCATGGCGGACGAGGGCATGAATGAAGAGATCGCGCAGATGAGCGACGCGATCTCGACCATTTTGCGCTACGTATCCTCGACCAAGGAGAGCATGGTCCGCCTCGAGCTCGAACTGGAAACCACCGACCTCTATCTGGACTGCCATCACTTCCGCTTCGGTGACAATCTCCGCTACCGCATCGACGTGCCTGACGATATGCTCGACGTCAGCGTCCCCAAACTCTGCGTCCAACTTTTGGTCGAAAACGCGATCAAATACACCTCGGTCTCCGTGCCACCCCCCTTCGAGATCCTCGTGCAATGTCTGCGCTCGGACAACCAATGGCTGGTCAGCGTTTATGACAACGGCAGCGGTTTCCCGGACGATGTCATCGAAAGCATCACAAAAAAGACCCACGCGATCGAGAACACAGGGCGCTTGCCGTCGCTCGAACTCAAGGGGATGGGGCTCATGAACCTCTACATTCGGCTTTGGCTGATTTACAAGCACGATTGCGTATTCGAAATCGGGAACCGCGAACAGGGCGGTGCTTTCGTGCGGATTGGAGGGAGACTCGATGCCTAGCCTACCGCACTTTAACGTCATGATCGTCGAGGATGAGCCCTTGCTTTTGCGGGCGCTCGAAAATTTGATCGAACAGCTCGACGCCGGCTTCGTCGTCACGGCCAGCGCACGAGACGGCGCCAGTGCGCTCCATGCACTCGCGGATAACGACATCCATCTCGTGATCACAGACATCGTGATGCCGGTCGTATCGGGGCTCGACCTGCTCGAACAGCTCGGACAGCGCCGGCCCAACCTGCCCGTGATCCTGCTGTCAGGCCGCTCCGACTTCGAATTCGCGCAAAAGGCGCTTCGCGGGGGCGCTTTGGATTACATCCTGAAGCCGGTGAGCCGGGAAAAGCTCGAGAACGCCCTGCTCAAGGCCAAAACAAGGCTGAGCGCCCACTACCAGATCGCCGAGGACGAATCGCTGAGCGGCACGAGCTCCGAACAAGCCATCCAGTACGCGCGCGACTACCTGCGCGCCCATTTTGCCGATGCGATCGAACTGGCTGCTTTGGCGAAACAACTCGGCTTTTCGGCGGCTTATCTGACCAAGCTCTTCCACAAGTACGAAAAGTGTACGCCGGTCAAGTACCTGACCGAGCTTCGGATCAACGAGGCCAAAAACCTGCTTTACAGCACCGATCTCCCGATCAAGGAGATCAGCGAGCGCGTAGGCTACGACAACCAATTTTACTTCAGCCGCGTCTTTCGAAAGTCGGTGCAGCTCACGCCTTCCGAATACCGCGAGCGAAAGCGCCAACCCAACGCATAGAAGGGTACAAAAAAGCCCCGGCTCGTAACCGAGGCTTTTTTGTGCCAATGCGATCCTAGGCCTGCAAGACGATGCGGTTGAGATCGCTGATGTCGGCCTGCAATTGGTTTCCGACCAGGCCGACGAGCAGGTAACGGCCCGTGACCGGCTCTCGGAGAAAGTCTTTGAGCAGCGTCAGCTTTTGGATCACGCCCGTGTTGTGGACGTGCATGCGCGGACCCGTGCAGCCGTGCAGTTCTTCGCCGATCATGATGTGATGGTCGTCCACGTAGGAAATGGTGACATCGCGCGAGATGACCTCGTTCGCCATGCTTTCCAGCAGATCGATGTCGATGTCCGGCCTGTCCTGAAAGCTCAGGATGAAGCCGTGCCGGACGTCGGCGTGGTCATACTGGTGGTAGTCAACGCCCTGCTTTTGCAGAAAATGTTCGCAGATGTCTTCGGCCGTATGCACCATGAGGCGGTAGCGGATCGACTTGAACACGACGTCCGAAATGTCCTGGGGCATTGGGCCGAAGAGGGTGGGGCGTGTGATGATGACCTCTTCGCCGATGCCGATCAAAAGGTGGGCGTTTTGCTTTAAAAATGGGTAGATCAGGTCAAAATGCTCGACGACGACGCGCTTGCCCTTCTGAATGGCGTAGTTGATCAGCTCGGCCAGCTCGTGCATCTGCATGAAGCCCGATTCGAAGCGGATGTCGATGTGGTAGGTGTGCGGCGTGTAGAAGCCCGTCTCATCGACGTTGAGCAACGGCAGTGGCCGCACGTTGACGCCCTCGTCGTCGTTCGTTAACTCGAGCCCGGGAAACATACCTTTGATGATCATGCTTTTGCCCGATCCGGCGTCGCCGATCAGGCCGATCAGCTTGTCAAAGGGGCTAAGGTACATCGCCGCGACCTGCATGCCGAGGTCGGCCATGCGGTTGTTGCCGCGCGGGGCAAAATACATGCTGTAGAGATGGCTCTTTTGCATGCGTCCAGAGTAGGCCATCGCGCGCCTCCTAAACGTCGAGTTCGAGTCCGAGCAAGGGCGCGTGCTGTTGGGCGCCGTAGACGTCGGTTTCGCCGAGGTCCCCCGAGCAGATCGGCCGCACGATCGTGATCTTGATCGCCTTGGCTGGGTCGAAGGCGATGATGCCGATGATCCGTTCAGGCGCGATGCGAAAGAGATCGCAGACGAGCGCTTCGTCGATCTGGCCGGACGCCTTGACGCTCTCGTAGATCGCGAAGGACTTGAACATGATGTCGAAAGTCAGCTCATACGGCCCGGCGTTCTTGCTGCGGATGACGTCCGCGAGATCGGTCAATTTCGCTTTCATGGCGTCCTCCTTACAGCGCGATCATGTCGATGGGGAAGTAGCGGAGCGGGTCGGGCGCGTCGAGCAGATGGTAGACGCTGAAGACGAAAACTTCGCCCGCGTGGAAATCGCTCGGCGAGAAGGGGAAAGCGAGGTTGCCTGCCGTCGCGCGCCGTCCCTCGTAGCCGTAGTGCAGCATGGTCGATCGCGCAAACGCACAGACGGTGTCGGCGTCCTTTTGCGTCGGCGCGACGGCCTCGATCACGATGCCGAGTTCATGCGCGCCGGAAGTGTCGGGCGTCGGTTCGAGCCCCGCCATGACGCCGTCTTTGCCGTAGATCGTGAAGTGCAGCGCGTAATCGGGCAGACGATCGGCAAAGTTGTCGGCCACGCGCTCGCGCACGGCCTGGACGATCTCGTCCATCTTCGCGATCATGATCGGATCGCGCGTGCCGGCGATCGAGACGGTGCGGAAGCCGATCGGCTTGGCGCCTTCGAGCTTGACGGTGTAGCGTTCTGCCGGCACGAAACGGCTTCCCGATACGCGGACGGCGTTGTCGCCCTCCTGCTCAAACTGGCAGGCCGTCAGATCGAGATGGCCGCCCGGCCCTGGCAGTATGTAGGGGTTGGTCTTCTCGTAGAGCGTGTGCGCCGCGACGGAGAGGGTCGTACACTTGCGGATGGGGTTGAGTGGCTCGATACGGAAATGATCCTCGCCGATGCTGCCAAACATGCAATCGGAACCGCTTCCGGGCGTCGCGCAGATCGCCGCGCATTCGAGAATCTTGCCGAGGTGGATCGCAAGGCCCTTGTCGTAGCCGCGCAGTGTCGGCAGCGCCGCGAAAACCGAAGGGTCATACGCTCGCCCTGCCAAGATGACGTCCGCGCCCATTTCAAGCGCCTTCCAGAACGGCTCCATGCCCATCTGCCCGACGATGTGGGTCGAGGCTTCGATCTCGCTTTCAACGAGGTCGGGCGCGGGGTGGAGGGTCGAAATGTGTCCGGCGCGGAATTCCTGCAAGAGGGTCACTTTGCCGATCTCGGCGTGGATCACGGCCAGCTTGAAGTGAAGCCCCTGTTCCTGCGCGATCTCTTCGATGATCGCGCGGTTCCAGTCGAGGTGGGGGTCGGCGCCGCTGCCGCCCGCCGTGCCGATCAGGATGGGAATTCCCTTTGGCACCCCCGCTTTGAGCATGATCTCCAGGTCGCGCTTTACGGCGCCGCGATCGGTGAAGGAGACGCCCGCGCCGAGGTAGTAAGGCCCCGGGTCGGTCGAACCGGCATCGACGGCGATCAGGTGGGGATCGCGCTTCATGCCTTCCGCAAAGGACGCTTCCGGAAAACCGTAGCCGAGGATGGCCGTCGCCGAGAGGATGCGAAACGCTTCGCGCATGCCTATGCCCCCTTCCGCAGGTGCTTGAGCGCCAGTATGCGGCGCATCTCGTTGTGGACGATCATGAAGCCCTCATCGACGCCCATGCCGGGCTTGGCGAGGATCTGGTCGGGCTTGGTCGCCATGGCGACGTGCACACAGACCTGCGCCGAGCGGTCGGTTTCGTTGCAGGTGCCGCCTTGGTAAGCGCCGACGCCCTTGTCTTTGCAGTAGAGCACGGCTTCGGCGACGTTGCCGATGCCGCCGAGGTCGGGCGTCTTGATCTGCACCATGTGGCCGGCCTTGTTGTCGGCAAAGAACTGGATGTCTTCGAGCGTGTTGCACCACTCGTCCGCGACGATCTCGACGGCGATGCCGCGGGAATCGACGAGGTGGGTCAGTTCGGCGAGCGCTTCCATCTGGGCTTGGCGCTCCTCGACGTCCATCGGCCCTTCGATGCGCAGCTTGAAGGGGTTCGCAGCGGTTGCCAGCGTTTCCAGGTAGGCGGCCATCGCGTCATAATTGTGATTGCCGAAGGCCTGGCCGATCGTGCCGTAGACGTCGATGTGCAGCACGGGCGCATAGGTTTCCTCGACGCGCAGCTTCAAGATGCGATCGCGCAGCCAAGCGACGTATTCGCGCAGTTTTTCGCCATCGCGGCCGAGTTTCGTGTCGACGTTGTTGATCAGCGCGTGGGGGAGCACCTGGGCGCCCTTGATGATCATCTTGTCGGCGTTGTCGTAGCGCCCGTCGCCCGACTGCGTAAAGATCGGGATCATCGCGTCGGAAAGCACCGTGCCGTATTCGGCCGCAACGACCTCGCACATCATCTTGTGCTGGGCCCTGGCAGCGGCGTCGAGCAGGGCCTGGGACACACCGTAACGGATCGCGGTGTGCAAACGCTTGCCGTCGATGGTGAACGTTTCGAGCGCGTCGGCGTTCGGGCGGAAAGCGTCGGCGTCGCGTCCGATCAGGAGCGGCTTGACCTGGCGCTCGATGACCGGAATGAAGTCGGCGGCGAGAAAGAGCGGATCGCGGCCGCCCGCGCCCGAATACTGCACGGCGGCACAGTCGCCGAACGCGACCTGCCCGTCTTCGAGCAGCAGCATGACGGAGATCGCTTCTCCGGCCTGGCGCACGCTCGTGAAGCCGGGCGTTTTTGGTTCTCCAAAGTAGGCTGCGCCCTCCATGACGGCGCCGGACTTGATCGCGCGCTGGTCGTCGAAGAAGAAGCCGGTGCGTCCAGGCGCGCATACGAGGTCGATAATTTTCACGACGTTCCTCCCATGGACTTCAAAACGTTACGAACGGGATTCCAAAGGGATTTGTCCCTTTGGTAGGGGGCTTGGGGGATGAAATCCCCCCAAAAAGCCTAGTTGCGTGGACGCCCGACGAGGCGACCCTTGCTGATCGCGTAGACATCGTCGATCACCATCTGGAAGGTCGCGGGGCGCTTCTCGACGCGGGCGCGCTCTTCGAAGCGTTCGCGGTTCCATTCGACCAGTTCTTTGCTCAACGGGATGTTACCGACGTTGAGAAAGCGGACCGCGCCGTCGTTGTCGCGGGCGGGCAGCATCTTGCCGGCGTTGAAGCGGCTGGGGGCAAAGGGCACATCGATCACACCCGCCTGGAACGCTCGCACCGCCCCGACTGCGATGTCGCCGTCGCCCAGATCGAAGCACTTGTCGACGATGCAGCGCGTTTCGGCGGCGATCGTGGCCTTTTCCGCGGCGACGCCCTGCTCGGTCAGGCCCTGCTCGCCCAGCATGGAGATCATCTGCTTCGTGCAGTGCAGGCCCTGCGCGTTGGCCTCCTTGGTCGGGATGCCCATGGCCTCGTGCGGCGTCTTGACGATGACCTTCGTCGCGTGCGAGAGGGCGGCGGCGGCGCTGCCCCAGCCGATGACGGCGTAGGCCTTGGCCTCGTCCTGCGGGAAGCCGCCCATCCACTGGTGCAGCACCGTCGTGACGACGCAATCGCAGTAGCCCGCCTTTTCGAGGTACTCCTCGGTCAACGCCAAGAGCGTGCCGATCGCGGCGACGTCCTGGACGAGGTTCCCGCACTGGCCGTAGCCGACGGTGAGACTCTTGACGCCCTGTTCCGCGGCGAGCAAGCTCTCAATGATCGCAACCGCATGCGACACGCTGGGCGGCACGAGCGTACCGGTCAGCGGGCCAAAGGGTTCGCGGTTGATCGATACGCCGTGTTCTTCGTAGAGCCCTGTCAGACGATCGCAGTATTGCCAATCCGCGATGGTCTTTTCGAGCGAGACGTTCTTGGCGTAGGGGATGTTGTAGGAAATGCCGCCGCCCTCGTAGCTCGTGAAGCCGCTGGCGTAACTGATCTCGGTCAGAAGACGGGCGTCAGGCGTGCCGTGACGCACCTGGACGGGGACTTGCAGCGTTTCGATGATCCGGCGGCAGGCTTCGACGCCGTGGTTGACGATCGGAAGGCCGTTGAGCATGGACTTGCCGTTCTGTGCCGACTCCTCGATGCCCCTTTGGGCTTCTTCGTAGCGGTTCTGGCGGGTGTAACTGTCTACGGTGCTGGGCAAAAGGTCGGCTTCGCCCTCGTCTTGCAGGTATTGCAAAAGGGCGATGTGATCGTCGACAAGCGCGACGCCCGCGCGCGGTTGGATCAGCGTCTGCTGATTGGCCTTGGCGGTTTCGAGCTTTTGGGCGAATCGCTTCGCTTCGGGCAGCGATTTGTGATATGCGATGGCCTCTTCCATGTCCACGGCGGCGCCGGTCGGCCACTGTTGCAATACCTCCCGCCGGATCGCTTCAAACTGATCGTCCGGCATCCGCACGTTACGCAGCTCCATGTTCGGATAACTCCTTTTTCATGATTTGAAGGGCGGCGCGGGGGTCGATTTGGCTCAGCAGTCCCATGGCCGCAAGGATGTAGTTTTGATCGAGCAAGATCGTTGCGTTTCGGGGTTTGAGCGAGAAGGGATGTTCGCGCCGCAAGGCATAGGAAGCGATCGCGCGCGGATCCTTCGCGTGGACGAGCGCGCCGCCCGTCAGCACGAGCCGCTGCACGCTGCGCAGGTCTTTGCCCGTTTGGACGTAGACTTCGCCCGCGGGGGTATAGCAGCGCTCGATCGTGCCGGCATGGCGCTCGATCGCCGCCGCCATCGCCGATCCAGCCAGCGCCGCGTCGAGCGCTTCCCATTCCGGATCGACGGGCAGGACGTCGGGCGCATCCGCCAAGGCTGCGATCCGTTCTTCCGCGCGGCCTTCCGTCAAACCAGCTTCCCGCGCGATCACGGCGATGCCCGCTTCCCGCTGTACACCGGCTGCGCCGTAGCGCATGCCAAGGTCGCCTTCGACGGTGCGTTTCGCGAACGGCTCCGGAAGCCCCTTGATCACGGTGTTGGCGCGTTCCGGCGTTCCATCGGCGATCGAATAGACGTCGGTCGTCGCGCCGCCGAGATCGACGGCCATCAACTCGCCAAGTCCCGCTTCGCCCTCGCAGCCCGTACCGAGCAGGCGCATGGCGTCGAGCATGGCGGCGGGCGTCGGCATGACGATGCCCGATACCAGCGCTTTGGCGCGGGTCAGCCCTTTGGCCTCGACGATGCGACGCAGGAAGACCGCGCGGATCGTCTCCTGGGCCGGCGCTGCATTGAGTTCGTTGAGCGCGGGCATGACGTTCTCGGTCACGAAGACCTCGCGCTCACTGAGAATGTCTCGAATCTCGTCGGCACAGACGCGGTTTCCGGCGTAAACGATGGGGAAATCGCCGACCTGTGCGAGTGCGCGGGCGTTGTGGAGCGCCGTATCGCTGTCGCCGCCATCGGTGCCGCCGGTCAGGAGCAGGATGTCGGGCCGAAGCGCTTCGATCGCGGCAAGATCACCGGGCGTAAGTTTGTAGGCGAAACTTTTTTCGACCTTGGCCCCGGCGCCGAGCGAGGCAATTTGCGCGGCCTTGGCGGTCAAAGACGGCACCAGACCGCACGCGATCATCCGAAGTCCGCCAGCCGCGCTCGAACAGGCGCGCGTTACACCGAAAGAATCGATGCCGCAATCTTGTTTGAGCCTTGCGAGCGCGCGTTCGAATCCGACGTCGATGCCCTCGCGCACGGTCGTCGGGCTGGCCGCTGTGCCGATCACGCGCGCGCCATCGATGTCGGCCGCCGTGACCTTGGTATAGGTGCTGCCGAAGTCGATCAGGAGCGCGGGTTTCATGCGATGCTCCGGGCGGCGAGATCGGCATGCAGGGCGTCGATCGTCGTCTCCGGCGCCGTGCCTGGGCCAAACACGCGATCGTAACCCATGGCGCGAAAGCGCGCCTCCACTTCGTCGAAGGGCTGTTTGCCGACGACGATGTTGCCGCCGACATAGAGCAGTACCTTGCCGATTCCGGCCTCGACGCACTTTTCGCGCAGGCCGCGGCAGTCGAGTTCGCCGTGGCCGTAGAGCGACGAGACGATGATTGCGTCGGTGGCCGTCTCGATCGCGGCTTCGATGAACTCTTCCTGGGAAACCATGACGCCGAGGTTCGTCACGTCGAACCCTGCGTCTGTGAAAGCGTGGTAGAGAATTTTGTTGCCCACCGCGTGCACGTCGGCACCGATGACGCCGATCACGAGCTTGTATCGATTCATTGCGCACCTCGCTGCGACAGGTATTCGCGTCTGCCGATTTTGTACAGGTCGCGTCCCTCGGCGTCGAGCAGCACGACGGCGGGGAAATCTTCGACTTCCAGGCGGTAGATCGCCTCGGGGCCCAGGTCTTCGTATGCGACGCATTCCATGCGTTTGACGCGGCTGGCCAAAAGCGCTCCCGCGCCGCCGATCGCGCCGAAGTAGACAGCGCCGTTGCGCCGGATGGCTTCGACGACCTCGGAGCCGCGCTTGCCCTTTCCGATCATGCCGCGCAAGCCCCGATCGAGCAAGGTCGGCGCGTAAGCGTCCATGCGATAACTCGTCGTCGGCCCACAGGAACCGATGATCGCGCCGGGTTTGGCGGGCGTCGGACCGACGTAATAGAGCACGGCTCCTTCGAGAGGGAAGGGGAGGGCTTCGTTGTTTTGCACGAGCGCGACGAGTCGCTTGTGCGCGGCGTCGCGCGCCGTATAGATCACGCCGGAAAAGGACACTTCATCCCCCGATCGGAGCGTCTTGGCCTTTTCCGCGGAGAGGGGCGTCTCGATGCGTGTAGCCATCAGAGCACCTCCGTTTTGTGCCGCGTGACGTGGCAGTTGATGTTGACGGCGCAGGGAAGGCCGGCGATGTGGGTCGGCAGCGTCTCGATCTGCACGGCGAGCGCCGTCGTGCGGCCGCCGTAGCCTTGCGGTCCGATCCCCAGATCGTTGATGCGTTCGAGCAACTCACGTTCCAGCGCGGCGTAGAAGAGGGAGGGGTGCTGCGATCCCAGCGGCCGCAAGAGGGCCTTTTTCGCGAGCAGGGCGGCTTTGTCGAAGGTACCGCCGATTCCGACGCCCACGACGATGGGCGGACAGGGGTTCGGACCGGCATCCTCGACGGTTTGCAGCACGAAATCGCGCACGCCTTCGACGCCGTCCGAGGGGCGGAGCATGGCGATGCGGCTCATGTTTTCGCTGCCGAATCCTTTGGGCGCGACGGTGACCGTGACGCGATCGCCCGGCACGAGGTCGATGTAAAGCATGGCGGGCGTGTTGTCGCCGGTGTTTTTGCGCTCGAGCGGGTCGCCGACGACCGACTTTCGCAAATATCCTTCGCGGTATCCAATGCGCACCCCTTCATCGACGGCGGCGTGCAAGTCGCCTTCGATGTAGACATCCTGGCCAATCTCGACGAAGACGCAGGCCATGCCCGTGTCCTGACAGATCGGAATGCGCTCCGCTTCGGCGCGCGCATAGTTGTCCGCGAGTTTTTCGAGCACGGATCGCGCGGCAGGCCATTCCTCTCGCGCGAGGTGCGCGTCCATGCTGCGCTTGACGTCGTCGGGGAGTTCGATGTTCGCGTCGATCGACAGGCGCGCGACGGCCTCTGTGATCGCGCTGGCATGCAGTGTTCGCATGGTTTTCTCTCCATCCAGATCGCGTTTTCTGGCAGGCGTGAACGATGGCCTACAGCAGATGGTTTTCGAGTACCTGCGTGTTCGCGTCAAAGTTTTCGAGTTGCAGATAATAATCCGCGCAATCGATGAGCGCGCGCGCCGGCGTTAGGCCAACGATCTCCGCGCCGATGATCGTCACGCCCCAGCGCGCCGCTTCGAAGCGGATCGCCTCGTGTGCGCGGTAAATGGGAGTCGTTTCGAAATCGACGAGGTTCATCGACACCTGCGCGACCTGGCGATCTTCGAGCATGACGCCGATGGCTTTGCAAGCCGCGTAGCCGCCCGACGAACAACGGATCGCCTTGGCGATGGCGTTGGCGATCGAAAGGTCCGACGTGCTGAGGTTGACGTTGTAGGCGATCAGGGGTTTGCGCGCGCCGATCGCCGTGATGCCTGCCGTCGGGTGGATCTTGCGCTCGCCAAAGTCCGGCGCCCATTCGTCCTGGAGCAGCTTTTCGGGCATGCCTTCGAACTGTCCTTTGCGCACCGTAGCCAAATTGCGGCGCTGGGGGGTCGCGGCGGAATCTTCGTATAAAAAGCTCGGGATTTGGAGTTCCTGGTAGATGCGAGCGGCCAACGTTTTGGAAAGCGCCACACAGTCGTCCACCGTGACTTCCTTGACCGGCACGAAGGGAATGACGTCGGTCGCGCCCATGCGGGGATGCTCGCCTGCATGCTTCGTCATGTCGATCCGTTCGCTGGCCAGTTTGCAGAGTCGGAACGCCGCCTCCGCGATGCCATCCGGATCGCCGATGAGCGTAAACACGCTGCGGTTGTGGTTGGGGTCGGACGAATGATCCAAAAGGATCACGCCGTGAACGCTCTTCGCTTCGGAGACGAGGGCGTCGATCACGTCTTGCCTTCTGCCTTCGCTGAAATTGGGGATGCATTCGATCAATTTGGCCATGTTTTCGCCTTTCGTGCATGTGCTTCGGATCGTGTCCCAACAGCGTCGCTAAACGCGAAATACGCACAAAGCTTGCTGCGCTGGGCATGACGTCGTGCGTTCGCTCAAGTGGGTTTTCACCCTGTCGGATCACGTGGGGGTGTCGGATTCCGGCCGAGAAGGTCGGCCGCAGGAAAGCTATGGGAATTGGTATAGGATATTTTTGCTTTGGTTCTCGCAACAAGAGTACCAAAATTCCTTGTAAAAATCAATTCCTTTTTGCCGCTTCATCCAAGCGCAAATGTCGTGGATTTTCGGAAAGACAACGCGCGATCCCCTATTGCGTGCCATCGCGTTGTGTGATACATTGGACTCATCCTATCGGGCACATCTCGAAAATTGGATCACACCACGATCGACGACGAATCTGTCGGGTATACCGATCACGCCTCTTTGTGGGTATTGAGGAGGTCTATTGATGACAAACGAAGAAACGTACAACGCCATGCAGATCAAGCTGGACGACACGCTGCCGCCCTACCCGCCATTCGAACCGGGCATCCGACGCGCGCCGAGCCGCGGCTTTCGCCTGACCGAGGCGCAAACCAAGATCGCGCTCAAAAACGCGCTGCGTTACATTCCGGAGTCGCTCCACGCCGAACTCGCCGACGAATTCATGGAAGAACTCGTCACCTACGGCCGCATTTACGGCTACCGATTCCGACCCGAAGGCCGCCTGTCCGGCAAACCCATCGATGAATACCAGGGCAAGTGCATCGAAGGCAAAGCCTTCCAGGTCATGATCGACAATAACCTCGACTTCGAGGTCGCCCTTTACCCCTACGAACTCGTCACCTACGGCGAGACGGGCAGCGTCTTCCACGACTGGATGCAGTACCGCCTCGTCAAAAAGTATCTCGAAGTGATGACGAACGAGCAGACCCTCGTGCTCGAATCGGGACACCCGCTCGGCCTCTTTCCGTCGAAACCCGACGCTCCCCGCGTCATCATCACGAACGCCCTCATGGTCGGCATGTTCGACAACGCCCACGACTGGGAGATCGCCGAGGAGATGGGCGTCGCGAACTACGGCCAGATGACGGCCGGCGGCTGGATGTACATCGGCCCCCAGGGCATCGTCCACGGCACCTACAACACGATCCTGAACGCCGCGCGCCTGAAGTTCGGCGTCAAACCCGACGAAGACCTCAGCGGCATCCTTTACGTGACGAGCGGCCTCGGCGGAATGAGCGGCGCACAGCCCAAGGCCATCGAGATCGCGAACGGCGTCGGCATCGTCGCCGAAGTCGATCCCTCCCGCATCGAGACCCGCCACAGCCAGGGTTGGGTGTCCAAAGTGTCGGATGACCTCGCGGAAGTGTTCGCCATCGCGCAGGACTACCTCGATCGAAAAGCCACCGTCTCGATCGCCTATAGCGGCAACATCGTCGATCTTCTGCAATACGCCGTCGATCACAAGATCAAAATCCAGCTGCTCTCCGACCAAACCTCCTGCCACAACGCGTACGATGGCGGCTATTGCCCGCAGGGCCTGACGTTTGAGCAGCGCACCGAAATGCTGGCAAAGGACCGTGACGGCTTCGTCGAAAAGGTCAATCAATCCCTCCGCAAGCACTTCGAACTGATCAAAACACTCGTCGAGCGGGGCAGCTACTTCTTCGACTACGGCAACTCCTTCCTCAAGGCGATCTACGACGCTGGCGTCAAAGAAATTTCGAAGAACGGCATCGACGAAAAAGACGGCTTTATCTTCCCGAGCTACGTCGAAGACATCCTCGGGCCGGAACTGTTCGACTACGGCTATGGCCCCTTCCGCTGGGTCTGCCTGAGCGGCAAACCCGAAGACCTCCGCAAAACCGACCAGGCCGCCATGGATTGCATCGATCCCAACCGCCGCGGCCAGGATCGCGACAATTGGATCTGGATCCGCGACGCCGAGAAAAACGGCATGGTCGTCGGCACCCAGGCCCGCATCCTCTACCAGGACGCCGAAGGGCGCACCCGCATCGCGCTCAAGTTCAACGAGATGATCGCAAACGGCGAGATCGGCCCCGTCATGCTCGGCCGCGACCACCACGACGTCAGCGGCACCGACGGCCCCTTCCGCGAAACCTCCAACATCAAGGACGGCTCGAACGTCATGGCCGACATGGCGACCCAGTGCTTCGCCGGAAACGCCGCGCGCGGCATGAGCCTCGTCGCGCTGCACAACGGCGGCGGCGTCGGCATCGGAAAGTGCATCAACGGCGGCTTCGGCATGGTGCTCGACGGCAGCAAACGCGCGGGCGAGATCATCGCTTCGGCCATGATGTGGGACGTCATGGGCGGCGTCGCACGCCGTTCCTGGGCGCGCAACCCCGCCTCGATCGAGACCTGCGTCGCCTACAACGAAAACTACGTCGGGCAGGGACACATCACGCTGCCGCAGATCCCGAAAGAGGATCTCGTGGAAGCGGCCGTCCGAAAAGCGCTCGCGAAACGCTGAGGTGAATCCATGGATCTCTTGTTGACCCAGATCGGCATGTTGGCGACCCCTCTCGGCTGCGAGGCCCGAAAAGGCCAGGCCCAGGGTGAAATCGCCGTGCATCGCCATACAGCCGTCGGCATCGAAAACGGCCGGATCGCCTACGTCGGCCCGGAAAGCGACGCCCCCCAGGCGAAGGAAACGATCGACTGCGGCGGGCAGCTCGTGACGCCCGGCCTCGTCGATGCCCACACCCACACGGTATTCGGCGGCTGGCGCCAACACGAAATGGCGCAAAAGCTCGCCGGCGTCTCCTACCTCGACATCCTCAAGCAGGGCGGCGGCATACTCAGCACCGTCGAAGCGACCCGCGCCGCCGACGAAGAGTCGCTCGTCGCGCGATGCGGCGGCTTCCTGGCGGAGATGCTCCGCCACGGCACGACGACCGCCGAATGCAAGAGCGGTTACGGCCTCGACCTCGAAACGGAACGAAAACAACTCCGCGTCATCCGCCGCCTGCAAGCAAGCAGTCCGGTCGAGCTCGTGCCGACCTTCCTGGGCGCGCACGCCATCCCCACCGCCTACAAAGACGACCGCGAAGCCTACATCCGCCTCGTGATCGACGTCATGCTGCCCGCCGTCGCCGAAGAAAAGCTGGCCGAATTCTGCGACGTGTTCTGCGAGACAGCCGTCTTCACGCCCGACGAGAGCGAACGCATCCTCCGCGCCGCGCAGCGCCTCGGCCTTCGCGCCAAGCTCCACGGCGACGAGATCGATCCCATCGGCGGCGCGGAACTCGCCGCCAAGATCGCTTGCGTATCGGCCGAACACCTGATCCAGGCGTCGGACGAAGGGATTCGGCAAATGGCCGAGGCTGGCGTGATCGCCTGCTTGCTGCCCGCGACGAGCTTCTACCTCGACAAACCCTACGCCCGTGCCCGTAAGATGATCGAGGAAAACGTCGCCGTCGCCGTCGCCACCGACTTTAACCCGGGCTCCAGCCCGATACTGAACCTCCAGATCCCGATGTCGCTCGCCTGCCTGAAGTACCGGATGACGCCTGCCGAAGCCCTTTGCGCCGCGACGCTGAACGCAGCCGCCGCCATCGGGCGCGCGGAAAGCGTCGGCAGCGTTGAAGTCGGCAAGGCAGCCGACCTCGTCCTCTGGGACGCAGACGACCTCGACACGATCTTCTACCGCTTTGGCAACAACCTCGTCCGCCACGTCATCAGGAGCGGCCGCGTTGCGGTGTGATGGGAGCGCAGCGATGAATTTGGATGCCATCCGCCTGGACAGGCGATCCCACACGCCCGTTTCGGAGCAGATCGCGAAACAGATCGTGCGCCTCATCTACGATGGGGCGCTCAAACCCGGCGACCGTTTGCCGCCGGAGCGCGTTTTGGCGGAACAACTGGGCGTCTCGCGCGGCACGGTCAAGCGCGCTTACGGTCAGCTCGCCGAGGCGCAGGAGATCGGCGTCCGGCAGGGAAGCGGAAGTTATGTGCAGAAAAGCAGCCAGCATTTCGAGCAAAACCAGCGCGTCGAGGCGATGGAGATCATTGCCTCGGCCGTGCAACAGCTCCAGGACATGGGCTTTTCCGCCAAAGAGATCACGAATTTGGTCAACCTGCAAGCGCTCGGATCGTCACACAACAAGTTTCGCAAGATCAGCATCATGATCGTGTCGAACAACCACGACATCTTGTCCGAGCTCGAGCAGCAGCTTTCCTACCTGTCCTACTCGTCGCCTTTTTTGTTCACGCTTTCCTTCGTGACGCTGAAGACGATCCAAAATAACCCCGACCCCGTTCAAGTGCTGCTGTCATACGATCTGATCATCGCGACCACAATCGATTACCCGGCGGTGCTGGCCATCGCGCCCATGCTGAAAAACCGCATCTTTGAGGCGCTGCTTTCTCCGCGCACCAAGACGCTGATGGAACTTTCTTCGCTGCCACAAAATGCCAAGATCGCCGTCATCTACCGCACGGACATCTTTCGCCGCATCGTCGAAAAGCACCTGCGCGCGCTGGGATTTGGCGGCGACAACGTGCTCTACTACAACGAAGCGTCCTACAACCCCAAAAGCCATGCGGATTGCGGCGTCAGCGTTTTGGTCAATTTCAACGAATCGCCTGTCTATACCGACCCGGATTTTGCCGCGCGCAACGAGGCATTTTTGCAGCAGGGCGGCCAGATCATCCGTTTTGGTTACCAGATCGAGCGCGGATCGCTCGTTTATCTCGAGGACCTTGTGCAAAAACTGATCAAGTCGCAATCCGACGATTGAAGGAACGGGGACTTCATGAAACCGCATCAGCCGAGACACCGAACACACCGCGATACGCAAACCACATAGCGAACGATCGGCGAAGTGCGCTTGCGCATTTCGTCGAATTATTTTAGGAGGACAAGATGATTATTACCGAAACGGCCATTTCGATCGAAGATGTCGTGCGCGTGGCACGCTTTCACGAGCGGATTTCCCTTAGCGACGGCGTGAAAACCCGAATCGAAGCCAGCCGCCGCATCGTCGAGAAAATCCTCGCATCCGACAAGCCCGTCTATGGCATCAACACGGGCTTTGGAGAATTGAGCAAGATCTTCATCTCGGCCGACGAGCGTGCGACGCTCCAACGCAACCTGATCATGAGCCATTGCACTGGCGTCGGCAAATGCTTGCCGGAGGACGTGGTACGCGCTGTGATGTTCCTGCGCGTCAACTCCCTTTCGAAGGGCTATTCGGGCATCCGCCTCTCGACGGTCGAAAAACTGATCGAGCTGCTGAACGCCGACATCACGCCCGCCATCCCTGCGAAAGGCTCCGTCGGCGCGAGCGGCGATCTCGCACCACTCGCCCACATGGCGGCCGTCCTCATGGGCGAGGGCTTCGTGCAAGTCGATGGCGAAATCCGCCCGAGCGCCCCCTACCTGAAAGAAAAGAACTTTGAACCCATCGGACTCGCCGCGAAGGAAGGTCTGGCGCTGATCAACGGCACGCAAGTCATGACGGCGGTCGCCGCGCTGGTCTGCCACGACGCCACCGATCTCATGAAGCTGTCCGACGTGGCGGCGTCGCTTTCGCTGGAGGCGCTACAGGGCACACGCACCGCATTCGATCCGCGCATCGCCGCGATCCGCCCCCACAAAGGCCAGATCGCCACCGCCGACAACGTACTGCGTCTGACCCAGGACAGCGCCATCATCGCCCACCACGAAAACTGTAACAAAGTCCAGGACGCTTACTCTCTGCGCTGCGTCTCCCAAGTGCATGGCGCTTCGAAGGACGCCCTTCGCCGCGTGGTCGAAGCGGTTGACATCGAGATGAACGCCGTCACGGACAACCCCATCGTCATGCCCGACACCGAGGAGATCATCTCGGGCGGCAATTTCCACGGCCAGCCGATCGCGCTCGCGATGGACTACCTCAAGGTCGCGCTCGCCGAGATCGGCGACATGTCCGAACGCCGCACCAACCGCCTCGTAGATCCGAGCCTAAGCGCGCTGCCTTCGTTTTTGACCGCCTATCCGGGCGTCAACTCGGGCTTTATGATCCTACAGTACACAGCGGCTTCGCTCGTATCGGAAAACAAAGTCATCGCCCACCCGGCCTCCGTCGATTCGATTCCCACCTCGGCCAACCAGGAGGACCACGTTTCCATGGGCACGATCGCCGCCCGCCAATCGCGCGAGATCCTCGAAAACGTCCGCTACGTCCTTTCGATCGAAATCATGGCCGCCGCGCAGGGCATCGATTTCCTCTCGCCGCTGACGCCCGGCACCGGCACCGGCGCTGCGCACGCCTTCGTCCGCCAGCATGTCGCCCATCTCGACGAAGACCGCATCCTCACGCCCGACATCCTCACGATTCGCCGCCTGACGGAGGATGGCTCGCTGCTCGCCGCCGTCGAAAGCGTTACGGGCACTTTGTCCGCCTGATCCCTTCCGCCGCAAAACACAAAACAGGACGCCCGGCGCGATGCCCGGCGTCCTGTTTGTCGTATATCGCACAATGAAGCACCAAATGAAAAGTGATGACCCAAATGAAAATTTCGGAAATATAGGGATTCCAAAGGGTCCTGGACCCCTTGGGTAGGGGGCTTGGGGGACAAAGTCCCCCAAAAAAGCCTAGTTCAGCTTCCCAACTTTGGACTCAGCGATCGCGACGAGCTGACCCGTGTGGATCATCGTGCGGATGTGCTCGATGAGAGGGTAGAGGGCTTCGTCGTTTTGCAGCGCGGGCACGGATGCGGCGAGCGCTTCGACGACGGCCTGGGTTACCGAGCCGGTCTTGAGGCCGCTCTCGTTGAACTGCTGCGCTTCGTAGGCCGAAAGCAACTCGATTGCCAGGATGTATTCGAGGTTCTCCGCCACTTGCCCCGCCTTTTTGCAGGCATTGTAGCCCATCGAAACGTAGTCTTCCTGATCGCCGCTCGTCGGCACGCTGTCGACCGTCGAAGGGTGGGAGAGGATGCGCATATCGCCCAAAAGACCCGCCTGGGTGTAGTGGGGGATCATCAGGCCGCTGTTCAAGCCGGGATTCGCGATCAAAAACCACGGCATCTCGGATAGGTTGCCGTTGACGAGGCGGTTGTTGCGCCGTTCGGACATCTTAGCGACGTAGGTCGCGGCGATGGCAGCCGAGTCCATCTCGATGCCGACATAGCCCGCATCGCAGTTGCAATTCGAAATCGCTTCGCCATCGTCGCCGTCCGGCCAGATAATGGGGTTGTCGCTGCACCCGTTCAGCTCGTTCTCGACCGATACCAGCGCATCGGCCAGCGTTTTCTTCGCTGCACCGTGGGCTTGCGGAATGCCGCGCAGCGAAAGCGCGTCCTGCAAACGGTAGTGGTAGTTCGACTGCGCATAGGCCGAGTCGGCCAACATGCGCCGTAGATTGTCGGCCGTCGCGTGCTGCTCGCGGTGGGGGCGGACGCTCATCGAGCGCTCGTCGTAGGCGCGCGGCGTCGCCTTTAAAATCTCAGCGCTCATCATGGCGATGACGTCGGCAGCTTGGACGGCGCCCATCATGTCGTAGAGCGCGAGGGCTGCCAGGCCGGTCGGGCTGGTGCTGCCGTTCGTGAGCACGAGGCCCTCTTTGAACGAAAGCACCGTCGGCGCGAGTCCGGCTTTCGCGAGCGCCTGGGTTGCGTCCATCCATTCGCCCTCGAACTGCGCCCTGCCTTTGCCGATCAGCGTCATGCCGATGTGGCCTTCGGCGCAGAGGTAGCCGACCGAGCCGTTTTGCGGCACAAAGGGCGTCACGCCTCGGTTGAGCATGTCGCGGATCAGTTCCGCCGTTTCGAGGCGCGCACCCGTATGCCCCGAGCCGATGTTTTGCAGGATCGCAAACAGGATCGCGCGGACCCGTTCGACAGAAAATGGATCTCCCACCGATACCGAATGCGACAAGACGATGTTTTCTTGCAGCTTGGCGGCTTTGTCCGGAGCGATCGTCTGCTTGTAGAGCGCGCCAAAGCCCGTCGTGATGCCGTACATCGGCCGCTCTTCCGCGACCCACTTTTTGACGAGCGCTTCGGCGCGCCCCACGCGTTCGACATAGGCGTCGGAAAAGGCAAGCTCTACACCATGGCGGGCGACGCGGACGAGATCGGCGACGCGGACCCTTTCGCCCAATGTGACTTTCATGAAGCTCCTCCTCAAAATGTGACGGTGAATGGACTATAGAAAGATACCATTTGGAACGCTGGATAGCACAGATAGGTTCCCCTGAATTTTATCACGAAAAAACCGGACGAACAAGACGTTTTCCAGTGGGGGCGGCAAATGCACCAACATGGAGCCATTTCAGAAATGGCATCGTCGATGCGTTGAACTTATTCCGCGATGCAACTTGACTTGTCACGCGCAAGATGGTAGCATTAATGCATACAACATTTCAAACATTTCCCCAAAATGGACTATTCTATAGAGCCAATTTTATGCCATCCATTGATCGGAGGACATCGCGATGATGCAGCGCTTCGAACCCAAGACCATCAAGATCCTTTCCGCCCCCACCGCGACGGCGGTCTTATCGAATGGCGTTGCCTATTTCTCCGGCGTCGTCGCCCTCGACCCCGACAGAGGCGAGATGCGTTTTGGCACCATCGAGGAGGAAACCCGCATCGTGATCGAGCGCATGCAGCGCATGCTCGCGGAGCTCGGCAAGGATCTGTCGCACGTGACGATGACCGAAGTCTTTTTGTCGACGATGGACGACTTCGACGGCTTCAACCGCGTCTATGCCGAATACTTCGAACACCTGCCCTGTCCGGCGGCGCGGCGCACACTGGGCGCCCAGCTCTGGAGCCAGTGCAAGATCGAGATTTCCTTTTTCGCCGACCTTTCGGAATAGGCGGTGTACGGATGTTAAAACTCAGCCCCTATGAACTGGACATGCTCAACGGCGCGGAAGGCCGTCTGAAGCAGCGCGCGATCGAAAACATCGCGCGCTATGCCGAGATCCTCGGCGCAGATGCGCTGTGCGCCGTCACGAAGGCGACTGTCTTTTGCGGGCGGCACGGCTACCTGTCCGCCTACGACGAAACGGATTTTGACAAGGTCTTTTCCAAGGTGCAACTCTGCACGGACGAAATCATTCCTTTCGACGCCATTTCGCCGACCTGCCAGGCCCAGAGCTGTGTCGCCCCCTGCGACCAATTCGCTTTCGAACCCCTGGGCCAAAGCGAATCGTTCTTTCGACTCAACCAACACTACCTCGACCGCGCGCGCGACGCCGGCGTCACGATCGCCGGAACCTGCGCGCCCTACCTCAACGGCTGGATCCCGCTGCCGGGCGAACACTTCGTCACGACGGAGTCCGGCATGACCATACTCGGCAATTCGCTCTGGGGCGCGCGCTGCAATTCCGACGGCATTGAGGCCGCGTTCTGGTCGGCGATCTGCGGGCGAACGCCGCTCTGGGGCAAGCACACTGACAGCGGCCGCATCGGCAACATCGCCGTCGAGGTAAATTTCGAACCAAAGACCAGCATGGATTTCGACCTGCTCGGCAAGAGCATCGGCGATCGCCTGCCGACGAACGCCATCCCGGTAATCACCGGAAATCTCTCACACCTCAATTTCAACCATCTGCGCCAGATGCTCACCGCGCTCGCGATTTCGAGCAACTGCGAGATGGTCCACATCCCCGGCGTCACCTACGACGCCCGCACTGTCGAAGAGGCCTTTGCCGGACAAGCCCCGCCCCACACGATCGCGATCGGCCTTGACGAGGTCCGCGCGACCTATGAAAAGGCCTGCACGCCCGGCGAAAGCCCGGTCGATTTCGTCAGCCTGGGGTGCCCGCACTACGACATCGAACAAATTCGGCGCGTGGCCGCCTACATCAAAGGCAAACACGTCGCGCCCGGCGTCACGCTTCAGGTATGGACGAGCTACCCGATCAAACACATGGCCGACGTCAACGGCTACCTCCAGACCATCCGCGACGCTGGCGGCGACATCTTTACCGGCACCTGCCCCGTGACCGTCGGCAACGTGCTCTTGGATCGCTTTCACGCCATGGCCTTTGACAGCTTCAAGCAGAGCGGCAGTTGCCGTTCGAGCGTCGAACTTCCCATCTACCTCGCCGACATGGAGCGCTGCGTCGATGCGGCGATCGCGGGCGCATGGAAGGAGGCCAACCGATGGAATCCATCGTGATCCAGGGGCGTGGCGTCATTCCCGGCCGCGTCGAGGGGCGAGCCCTCGTCTGCCCCAAGAGCATCACGGGCTGGGGCGGCATCGACCCCGTCACAGGCGTGATCAAAGACCACGACAACCCCAACAAAGGCCAGTCCATCCAGGGGACCATACTCGTCATGCCCGGCAGCAAGGGCTCGAACGGCTGGTCCTGCTACTTCAGCATCACGCGGGTCAGCGGTGTGATGCCGCTGGGCCTCGTCTTCACCAAGGTCGATTCGAGCAGCGCCGTCGCGGCGACCGGCATGGGCATCCCCACCGTCGTCGAATTCCCGCCGGACTGCGACCCGTGCAGGCTGATCCGGTCGGGCGACACCGTCGCGATCGACGGCAGCACCGGCATCGTCACGATCACGCGTCCGTGATCTCACCCGCCTCACCGCCACCCACGCCCGCGAAAGGATGCGTACCGCCATGAATCTGTCGTGCGTCCCCCGGAAAGACATCGAAACGATCCACGAAAAGACGCTTTGGGTTCTGGAACACGTCGGCGTCGAATTCGAGAACCCCAACGCCGTCGCGCTCTTTGCCAAGCACGGCGCCAAGACCGACGGCTCGCGCGTTTGCCTTTCGGAATCGCTGCTGAATCAATGCCTGTCCACGTTGCCGAAGTCCTTCAAGGTGCAGGGCTTGACCTCCTCCGTGACGATTGGCGGCGGCGAGCGCATGTTCATCGGCTCAAGCGGCGCTGTCTTCCTGCTCAAGGACGGCAAGCGCATCGTTCCCAAGAAACAAGACTTCATCGACGTCCTCAAACTCTGCGACGCCAGCCCGCTGCTCAACGCCGTCAACACCCAGCACCTGTACGCCTCCGACATCCCGGACGCGACCGTGCACAAAGTAAAGACGGCGCTAACCCTCCAGCACACGGGCAAGCCCATCATCACGAGCTGCGACACGTATAAAAACTCCGTCGAATCGCTCGCGATCGCGCGCGACTTCTACGAAGGGGCCGCCGAATACTACGCGGTCGGCGTTGGCAACCTGATCTCCCCGCTAAAATTCACGCGCGAATCCTGCGGCGCGATCGAAGCCTATGCCGAGGCCAAGCAGCCCATGGTACTCGCCTGCTGTGCGAGCGCCGGCATGACCAGCCCGCTGACGATCGGCGGCACGCTGATCCAAAACAACGCCGAACTCCTCGCGGGCATCGCCTACAGCCAACTCCTTCAGCCCGGGCTGCCGATGGTGTACGGCAATGTCAGCGGTGGACTCGATATGCGCACCATGTCGAGCTCCTACGGCGCGTTTGAAGCGATTTCGCTCATCCCCTACGTCAAGGCACTGGCCGACTTTTACGGCATGCCGGCGCGGGCGGGGGGCTCCCTGTCCGACGCCAAGGAAGTCGATTACCAGTCCGGCGCGGAGGCGACGCTCTGTCTGGAGCGCTCGATCGCGAGCGGCATCGACTTCGTCTTCCACACCGCGGGCGAACTCGACAGCTACATCCTCTACTCGATGGAAAAACAGGTGCTCGACGAGGAAATCGCGGAACGCCTGCTCTTCATGCAGAAGCTCGACATCTTCGCCGAACTCGACGACGTCGTCCAGTCGATCCAGAACGTCGGTCCGGGCGGTCAGTTCATGATGGAAGACATGACGCTCGAGCACTACAAAGACGCGCTCTACATGCCCAAACTTTCCTTCAAGGAACCTTACGCCTCCTGGGAATCGGCCGGCAAGACGAGCGTGCTGCAAGCCGCATCGAATGAAGTCGCGCGGCGTCTGGACTCCCACAAAATGCCTGAACTGAGCGCGAGCCAGCGCAAATTGCTCGAAGGCATCCTGAACTAGTTCCCTCGTTTGCGGGCGGCGCTGGCCCCTGCGCATGCTGCTCGCCCGTGTATCCCAAACCCCGACATGCAAGGAGGTGAGAACATGTATGATGATGTCATCTGTTACTTTGAAGTGCCCCCGGAAGCCGTAAACTATGTCGCCGACTTTTTGTGCCCCGACGAAATCGAGGCGATCCAACGCATGCGCCGCGACGTCTTTGCACCGGAAGCGCTCGAAACGCTCCTCCAACCGATCGCGGACGATCCTGCCGCGTTCGTCAAAGACATGTATGCGCGCGGCGTGCTCAACAAGGTGGACGAAGAAGAAAAAACCGGCTTTCAAGCTGCGAACTTCTACCGGCGCCTCGCGTACTTTACCCAGTACGAGCCGGAGGCGTGGAAGGCCATCCCCGAAAGCGACCGCATTCAGATGGACGCCTGGTATGTCCGCGAATACGCCGAGGGCGCGCGCCCGCGGCTCGAAGAAGCGCTGCGCGACCCGGACAAGAACATCGAGAACGCCTACTTCGTCACGCTGGAGGAAGCGTTCGACATCGTGGACGCGCTGGAAGACGACCCCTACATGGTACCGTGCAACTGCAAGGCCGTCGCGCTCCACTGCGCCGACAAAAAGCCCCAGAACGTCTGCCTGCTCTTCGCGAAAGGGCCCAACTCCGAATGGGATCGCGGCCACGGCCAGCCCCTCAGCAAAGAGGAGGCCAAAGATCTGCTCCGTCACGCCAACAAAAACGGCTTGATGCAGACCTCGGAGTGCGAGGAGGCGATCTGCAATTGCTGCGGATGCTGTTGCTATCCGATCCGCGGCGCCCAGCTGATCGGCGCCCGAGGCCTCTGGCCCCGGAAGCGCTTCCGCGTCGAACGCAACGAAGAAACCTGCACCCAGTGCGGAAAGTGCGCGCGAATCTGCAACTTTGGCGCTTTCGAAAAGGTGGGCAAAGAAGTCCGTTTTGACGAAAGCAAGTGCTGGGGATGCTCGATCTGTGCGGGCAATTGCCCGGCAAATGCCATTTCCCTGATCCGCCTGTAATTTCGTAAGGAGGGGTTCGCATGTTAAATGCAATCGACAACATCGTCATCCTGATTGCGGCTGTTGGCGTGCTCGGCATCGGGTACTACTTCTCCAAGTCCATTACGGATATGGAAAGCTACTACCTCGCCAACCGCAGCCTGCCTTGGTCCCTGGTCGTCGGAACGCTGATGGCCTCCTGGTATGGCGGCGTCGGCGTCGTCGGCACGGTCGGCTACGCGTCCGTGTTCGGCTTGGCCGCCTGGTTCATCTGGTCGATCGGCGCGCACGCCGTACGTTTCCCGCTCGCCCTCTGGGTCGGACCGAAGATCCACATCCGCTCCGACGTCACGATTCCCGACGTCATCCACAGCACCTACGGAAAAACCGCCGCCATACTCGCTTCGATCCTGCTCTTCGTCTACTGCTCGCAAATCGGCGAGATCACGGCGACCGGCTTCATCGGCGAAGCAGCCTGGGGCATGAACAAAGTGTTGCTCGGCGTCATCGTCGTCGTCATCACGATCGCGCTGACCGTCCTCGGCGGCCTGATGGGCGTCGCCGTCACCGACATGATCTTCTTTTTCTTCATGGTCACAAGCGTCAGCCTGGTCTTCCCCAAGCTCCTCGAATCGGTCGGCGGCCTGGAGGGCATCCGCGCTGCAACGGCGGCCGATCCCAGTTACATGCATCCCGTCGCCGGCATGGCGCCTACCAAAGCGCTCATGCTCATTCTACTCTGCATCAACGTCTACGCCGACCCGACGTTCTACCAGCGCTTTTCGGCCAGCAACTCCGCCAAGACCGGACGTCGCGCCATGCTGACCTGCTTCTGCATCTGGCTGATGTTCGACGTCGTGACGATCGTCGCGGGCATCTGCGTCCACGTGGCAGCGCCGGACGTCCAACCCGAGCTTGCTTACATCCAACTCATCCTGAAATACCTACCGCAAGGCGTGCGTGCGCTCTTCATACTGGGTCTGTTCGGCGCGATCATCTCGACGCTCGACAGCTACTACCTGATCGGCGGCACAACCCTTGCCAAAGACATCTACGCGCGCATCTACAACAACAACAGCCTGGACGACAAGCGTCTGATCTTCCTCAGCCGCATCGGTTCGGCCATCCTGGGCGTGATCGGCGTCGTATTCGCCTTCCGCTTCACGCTCGTCTACGACGCGATTGCGTTCATGTCGAGCCTGTGGATGTCGACGGTCTTCGTCGCCGTGCTCGCCGCGATCATGTACAAAGGCAGAAAGACGAATGTCGCCGGCCTCGCGTCGATGGCCGTCGGCTGCGTCACCTTCGCGATTCTCCAAATCAACCCGATCGAGCTCGGCTCCTTCGGAGCGCTTGAGCCGCTGATCGTCGCTCTGCCGCTGTCCTTCCTCGCGTTCGTGATCGGCAACCGCTTCGGCACCGATTACAGCGCGGGCGACCTGAAAATCCGCGGATAGGAGGGATCACTGTGTCGAATGGCAACAAGAATACGCCGCAAAAAGACAGCGAAAAAATTCAATGGTTTGGTATCGACGGCCTGCTGATTGTTCTCTACTTCATCGAGGCCATTGTCATCGGTTGGGCGCTGATCAACAACGTCGACGCGATCGTCGGCTACGCCGTGCCTTACACAGTCGCAATCGTGACGACCGTGATCTTCCTGAAGTACCTGAGCGAAGTCTTTCTGTTCTCGAAAGGCTCCAAGAAAAACAAAAAATAACCCGATCGTGCGTACCGCGCCGACCCGCTATCGGCGCGGTACCGCACTTGCGGCCCCGTGAATGGAGTGATCCGTTTGAAAGTCGAAAGCTTTCTCATCAAAATGAGCCAGTCCGAAGCCCAAAAGATGGCGGAAAAACAACTGGGCGTCGTCGGCAAAATGGTCGTCGGCAAAGACAAACCCGTCCAAATGAAGACCATATTCATTGAAAACAAGCTCATTACATATAAAGTCACCAATGTGCCGCCTTTTTTCGTCAAGTGGTTCGGGAAAAGCACCGCCCCCAAGACGAGCAAGATGCGCATGATCGCCAACGGTTCCACGGCGGGCGTCTCCCACTACGACGGCAACGACGACGAGATCGTCGAAATGGACGTCGACGATGAACAGCTCCAGCTGTCCGACTACCCCGACGACCAGCTTGTGACCCGCGGCAACGCTCTCGCGCGCAAGATCCTGCGCCGCCGCATCGGAGGCAACGTCGAAATCGAAGTCCTGGAGATCCGCAGCGTGTACCGGCCCTACCATGTCGCGTTCTACGGCGAGATGGCCGAGGGAAAAAAGGTTCGCTACATGCCGATCGCCGCCGACAAAAACATTGTGCGCCGTACTTTTTAACATTCACCCCACAGAAGCGAAACAAAGCCTCTTCCAAGACGGAAGGGGCTTTTTCGCGCCCAAACCAGAACGAAAACTATCTTGCAATGAACGATACCGTGTGTTACAATTATCTTGCAATGCACGGTAGCTTTTCTCGCACGCTACCTGCCGCTACAAGGAAGGAGGAGCCCCCTTGAATGTGCAGTTCAAAAAGGGCGTGTTGGAGCTTCTCGTGCTCAGCCTCGTCAGGCGAAAAGACTGCTATGGCTTCGAACTCGTCAGCGAAATCTCCAAGGACATCGACATCTCCGAAGGCACCATCTACCCGCTGCTCAAACGCCTCAAGGACGAGGGTGACCTCGAAACCTATTTGACCGAATCCCCCGGCGGGCCGCCGCGAAAATACTACCGCATCACCAAGCGCGGATGCGAGCTCCATGAACAACAACACCGCGAATGGAATGACTTTATCCAGCGCGTCGAGCGCGTGCTCAAAAACGACTTGTCACAGCGCGAGGAGGGAAGAGCGTGAAGCAACTGGACTTTATGAACCGCCTGGACATCGGCATACGTACGCTGTCTTATGCAGAGCGGCGTGAGATCCTCGTCGATTACGAAGAACACTTCGCGCGCGGCAAAGAAGCGGGCCTGAGCGAAGAAGCCATCTGCGACTCCCTCGGCGATCCCGACGCGATTGCCCGCGATTATCTGGACGAATCCGCGAACGCCCACGACGACCCAGAACCGCAACCCAGGCAAAACTCTGACCACCGCGATAACAACACCCAGACCCAAACGCCCTACACCCCGCCCCCCCGACACAGCTACGACATGCCCGACTGGAGCAAAGCGCTGATCGCCATCGCCGTCATCATGATCAATCTTCTGATCGTCTTGCCATTTTGGCTCTCGATCGCGGGTACCATACTCGGCCTGATCATCGCCTTCGCCGCCATCGTCATCGCCGGATGTGCCAGCATCGCACTCGTCACCGTTCACGTGCTGATGGTTTTCGTCGGCGTTGCCCTCGTCGCACTCGGCATTCTCGGCGTCATCGGCATGTGCTTCGTCGCCAAGTACTTCGCCATCGCTACCAAAGCCTACCTCCAAATGAACGGCAAGCTGATTCGGGAGGGGAGAATATGAGCAAACATTCCCGCACCCCCTATGAAAGAACCCCCATGCAGCCCATCGCCAAAGTCTGCATCGCACTCGCCCTCATCTTCATCGGTTGCACGATCATCGCCGCGATCGGCATGGCCAGCATCGGCGTGGGCTCAGCGCTCGACCTTCTCGACGCGTCCACCCGCTCCGATACGTTAGGCGCCGCCACCGGCACCATCGGCCGCCTGCTCGATACCGTCGAGAATCTCGGCAACGCCGTCGACCGCGAAGTCGATGGCCTGACCGCCGACTTCTGGAACGCCTCCGACACGACCGGCCTGAACGACGGAGGGTTTTCCGCCCGAATCGCCGCTGCCGACCTTTCCAAGCTCCATGCGATCGACATCGACATGATCGTCGGGCTGATCGACATCGTGCCCGCCACCGACGGCCAAGTCACTGTGCGCTATACTGCTATGCTCAGCGACAACACGGCTGGCAAGCACGGCTACCATTTCGACGACGGCATCGTGAACGGCACGGGCACTCTCCGCTTTGAGCAGAAATTCACCCGCCGCCCCAGCCGCTGGCCCAGCACGGATCGAAACAAATTCGCGATGGAAATCGCCATCCCCGACACCTGCGCCCTCGACATCAAGATCCAAAATGTCGTCGGCGACATCCACATTGACATCGGCCAAGGCGACGATCTCATGTTCGAGAACGTCAACGGCGACATACGCGTCACTACCGGCCAAAGCAAACGCATGGAAGCCCATACGGTCAACGGCAGCATCTCCCTAACCGACCGCGGCAACCCGACCCCACAAATGAACGCCGAAACCGTCAACGGCAACATCCAAGCCAGCATCCCAACCCATGCCACGACCGACATCAAGGCAAGCACACTGAACGGCCGCATATCCCTCGACGGCAGCGACACCGGCCGAACCCTCGAACGTTCGGGCGGCGACGGCTTGTTGAAGCTGGAAACCGTCAACGGTTCGATCGACATCCTGACCACAGAAGCGAACGAAGCCCCGTGAATCCATAACCCCAAAAAAGCAGCGAAACAAAGCCTGCCAACATCGGCGGGCTTTGTCGTGCCCGCCCTTGCCCATTTTCATAAACATCGATATAATGAATCCATCGAAAGTACCGGAGGTAACCCATGGTCATTCAACCCAAAATTCGTGGATTCATCTGCACGACCGCCCACCCCGAGG
>JAVBLF010000126.1:0-9791 GCA_031553675.1 Eubacteriales bacterium
TGCGCACGGCGCAACCAGTTTATTGTACCGGATACTTTCGCATGCGTCAAGAAAGGAAAGAGTGTTTTTTTCTTTTTTCTTCCGACTTTTTGAAAAAAGTCGGCCAAAAACTTTCCACCACCGCAGCGCCCCGGGATGCCCGGCTCCCGCCAGGCACCCCGCCCGAGCATCCGGAAACGAGTGAGGCTTGTCAGCTTCGCGCCGTGTTTATACAATAGATAAGCAACAATGCATCCGGGAGGTTTCTGATGGCTAGCATAATTACAATGGAAGATTTTACAAAGCTCGACATCCGCGTCGGCGAGGTCGTTCGCGCTGTGACGTTCGAAAAGGCACGAAAGCCCGCGTACAAGCTCTGGGTGGACTATGGCGACGAGATCGGCGTCAAAAAGTCGAGCGCGCAACTTACGCAGTGCTATATGCCCGAAGATTTGATCGGCAGGCAGGTGCTCGGCGTCGTCAACTTCCCGCCTCGGCAGATCGCGGATTTCATGTCGGAGGCGCTTGTACTGGGTGTGTATGCCGATCAGGGTGTCGTTTTGATTCAGCCGCAGCAGGCCGTCAAAAAGGGCGACAAGCTCGGCTAAATCCCCAACAAAAAAGTGGCGGAAATGCCACTTTTTGTTTTGCGTCTCAGGTGATGCCAAACAAGCGTTTACCGTTTTCGAGTGTGATGCGCGCCATCTCATCGGAAGGCAGGCCGTGGAGTTCGGCGAGCTTGTCGCAGGCCAGGGTGACAAAGCCGGGATCGTTGCGCTTGCCGCGGTGCGGGACGGGCGTCATATAGGGGCAGTCCGTCTCGATCAGCAGGCGATCGAGTGGCACGGCTTGCGCAGCCTTGCAGGGGCGGCGGGCTTTGTCAAAGGTGATCGCGCCCCCGAAACCGAGGTAGAGGCCCAAATCCACAAAGTCTTTCGTCATCTCGGCGCTCCCGCTAAAGCAGTGCATGACGCCGCGCAACTTTCCGGCAAAGGGCTTCAGGGCGGCGAGCATGTCGTCGTGGGCTTCGCGGTCGTGCAGGATGACAGGCTTGTCCATCTCGACAGCCAATTCCAGCTGTTCGCGGAGGACGCGTTCTTGCACGTCGCGCGGCGAAAAGTCGTAGTGGTAGTCGAGCCCGATCTCGCCCAACGCGACGCATTTTTCGTCGCGCAGACGGTTTGATAGGTCGAGCAAGTAGTCGTCAGGCAGATCGGCGGCGGAATGCGGATGCACACCGTAGGCCGCGTAGATGAAGTCGCGTTCGGACAGGAGCTTGACGGCTTCCCAGTCTTCCGGCTCGGTGCCGCACTCGACGACGAGTGCGACGCCCCGTTCCGGCAACGACGCCACAAGCGCGTCCCTGTCCTCGTCAAAGTGCCTTGCGCTCAAGTGCGCGTGTGTATCGAAGTAGCGCAGCAAATTCTTGCCCTCACGTAAAAGATCTTCCGATCGGGATTCTCAAGGGGTTCGAGCGAACGCTCGAACGGGAGCTGAACATTTTTGTGCAACTCACCGGGGCTGAGCGCTTAGCGCGAAGCTTGACCCTTTGGCTGGGGTTTGGGGGTTGAGGCGAGCAGCCTCAACGGGAATTGCACATTTTTGTGCAATTCACTGGGGTTGAGCGCGTAGCGAACAACTGAAGTCCCCCATCGTCCCCCTAGCGTACCACCCAACCGTCGGGCACGTCGGAAAGCGAGGTGATCAGCGAAAGTTCCTTGTCCTCGTCGTCGGAGGTTGCGAGGATCATGCCGTGGCTGACGAAGCCGCGCATCTTGCGGGGCTTGAGGTTAGCGACGACGACGACCGTTTTACCGACGAGCGCTTCAGGATCGGGGTACCATTTGCGGATGCCCGAAAGGATGGTGCGCGTTTCGTCGCCCATCTTGACTTCGAGCTTGAGCAGCTTGTCTGCGCCCTCGACGAGCTCGCAGCTTAACACGCGGGCGGTGCGGAGCTGGATTTTCGCGAAGTCGTCGATCGTGATCTCGGCGGCTTCGGGCGCTGGCTCGGCGGGAGCGGGGGGCGTTTGCGCTTCGGGTGGCGGCGCGGTGGCCGTCTTCGGGTTGAGGGCGACAAGCGCTTCCAGTTCCTTCGCCACGTCGATGCGCGGGAAAAGGGCGTCGCCCTTCTGCACGCGGAGACCGGCGGGCAAGAGGCCGAAGCTTGCCAGGGCGTCCCAGTTGATCATGCTTTCGTCGGTGCAGCCGAGCTGTTCGAGTATGCGCTTGGGGGTGCGCGTCAGGAAGGGCTCGATCAGGCCGGCGACGAGGCGCAGCGATTCGGCGAGATGGTAGAGCACGGTACCGAGGCGGGGTTGGTCAGACGCGTTTTTCGCGAGGATCCACGGCGCCGTGACGTCGATGTACTTGTTGCAGGCGCCGATGTAGCGCCAAATGGCGGCGAGCGCGTCCGAGATGTGGAAGTCGGCCATGTTGGTCTCGACCTCGGCGCGAAGAGCCAGCGCTTGGGCGATCAGGGCTTCGTCGACGCCGTTTTTCTCGGCGGGCGCTGGCAGCACACCGTCGAAGTACTTTTCGATCATCGCGACCGTGCGGCTGACGAGGTTGCCGAGGTCATTGGCGAGGTCGGCGTTCATGCGGTTGAGCAGCGCTTCGTTGGAGAAAAGGCCGTCCTGGCCAAAAGCGACGTCGCGCAGCAAGAAGTAGCGGATGGCATCGACGCCGTAGCGCTCGACCAACTTGACGGGATCGACGACGTTACCCTTGCTTTTGGACATCTTGCCGCCGTCGAGCAGCAGCCAGCCGTGGCCGAAGACCTGATCGGGCAGCGGTTCGCCGAGTGCCATGAGGATGATCGGCCAAATGATCGTGTGGAAACGGACGATCTCTTTGCCGACGATGTGGGTCGCGGGCCAATACTTCTGGTAGAGGGAATCGTCATCGGTGCCATAGCCGAGCGCCGTGATGTAGTTGCTCAGAGCGTCGATCCAGACGTAAACGACGTGCTTGTCGTCAAAGTCGACCGGCACACCCCACTTAAAGCTGGTGCGCGAAACGCTGAGGTCTTCCAGGCCAGGGAGCAGGAAGTTTTGCAGCATCTCGTTGGCGCGTGAGGTCGGCTGGATGAAGGCGGGATTTTGGCGTATGTGCTCGATCAGGCGGTCGGCGTACTTCGAGAGGCGCAGGAAATAGCTTTCTTCCTCGACGCGCTCAACCGGCCGCCCGCAGTCGGGGCACATGCCGTCGTTGAGCTGACGTTCGAGCCAGAAGCTCTCGCAAGGCGTGCAGTACCAGCCCTCGTAGCTTCCCTTGTAAATGTCGCCCTGCTCATAGAGCCGTTTGAAGATCTTCTGCACGCCCTCGATGTGGCGCGTCTCGGTCGTGCGGATGAAATCGTCGTAGCCGATGTCCATGATCTCCCAGAGCGACTGGAAATTCGCGACGATGCGATCGACGTATTCGATCGGCGTGCAGCCCGCTTTTTCGGCGGCGCGCTCGATCTTCTGGCCATGCTCGTCCGTGCCGGTCAGAAAGCGCACGTCGTACCCCATCTTCCGCCTGTAGCGCGCGATCGCGTCCGTCGCCACGCTGCAATACGTATGGCCGACATGCGGGTTGTCGTTCGGGTAGTAGATCGGTGTCGTGATGTAAAACGTCTCTTTGCTCATGTTTACCATCCTTTTTTCTGCTTCTTTTCTCGAAAGATAAAGAAGCAAAAGAACTTTCATACACCTGCGGTGCCCCGACGCCCCCGCCATGATAGGGGCGAGGATGTCGATGTTTCTTTCGATATAAATACGTTTGTACGTTTTGCCGCTTGATGGGGCCTCTTTGAAAAGGGGCCCTTCGCCCGGGTCCTAGCGCAGCCTCGTAATTTGATGCGACGCGTAGTGCGGGATGACCTCCGAGACGTCCTCTTCGAAGCAAAATTCGAGGTCGTCTTGAAAGCCGAGGGCGGCGAGGCGGCGATAGTGGCGGCACTTCGCAAGCAGTTCGCGATCTTCGCGGGCGACGAGGTAAAACTGCTCCGCGACAAGGCCCATGTCGTCGATCTCACAGCGCGCCCTGAGTGTGCGGAGGCCGTTGATCAAAGCGCCCGCGCCGTAAATGTCGTCGGCAGAGTAATCGCCGTCGGTGCCGGCGCACAGCAGGGCGATCGGGCGATCGGTTTGTTTGAGGAGCTCGCAAAGCGCACGGCGGTTTCGAAGGGCGCCGATCAGGATCGGGTCGCAGTTTTCGACGTGTTTGATCGCCTGTGTGCCGTTCGTGGTGGCCATGACGACCGTTTTGTCCTGGACACGCGCGGCCGTGAATTCGATCGGCGAATTGCCCAGGTCGAAGCCGTCGATCGGTTTGCCCTCGCGCTCGCCGGCGAGCAAGGTGCCGCCGCCGCGCGCACGTCGGAGCGCGACGGCTTCTTCGAGCGTCGTGACCGGAATGACGCAGTCGGCGCCCATTTCGATCGCTTCGAGTATGCTCGTGCTGGCGCGCAAGATATCGAGCACGACCACAACGTGATCGCGGAGCTTTCGGTCGTTGGCGTCGGCATAGTTGGCAAAGACGTCGATTCGCATGGCAGTCCTCTCGTTTCGGGTGCATGGTGTCGCATTCGGTGTGGCATCGTATGGCGTAAAGTCGGCGCTTCGAACAGGATTGGTCAACGCCCTTTCGCTTTTTCGTATTATAACATGCTTTTTTGGAAAAACATAGGCCGCGAAAAGCAGCGCGCACAGGCCCGCCGCGCATAAGGACCTTCGCTGATATCTCTGCAGCGCGGCCGTCAAATGCCACAAGAAATCCCTCTTTCTACCAAGCGAAAAAAGGCTTGCATTATGGCGAAAGTCGTGTATAATAATCAATGTGCCCAGGCGAAACAGGCAGCCGGACACCCACGCTTACGGGGTTATAGCTCAGTTGGTTAGAGCGCTACGTTGACATCGTAGAGGTCGATGGTTCGAGTCCATTTAACCCCACCAAACACGATCCTGGATTGTTCGTTACGTATTAGGTCTTTTACCCACAAAGTGACCACGGATCCCCTTGTCCAAGCCGCAATGTCAAGCCCTGCGCAGGTTAACCCCTCCGCCATGGGGACGGCAAATCGGTTAAGCGGGGGCTCCACCCTGCTGAGAAGCGGGTGTAAATTCTAGTACGGACGGCAATTCCGGGGTACTTTTTCATCAATCGCCCTAGCGGAATAGTGTAACGGTAGCACCTACGACTCTGACTCGTATTGTGTTGGTTCGAATCCAGCTTCCGCTGCCAGGCCTTGCAGAAATGATCTTCTGCGAGGCTTTTTTATGTTGCGTTTCGTTTCGATATGCAGATATCGAATCATTGGCAGGATTGACAATTACATATTTTACCTGTATTATATTGGTAGTTGCAGGTTTGCAACGTTACGACCGCAGCGTTTCCATTTCTTTGCGACGCAATCGCAGTTTTCGCGCGGTGCCATTCCGCCCGGAACTGGATTCGTTACGCGTATCTTTTGAGGTGCATGCAAAATGAAAATCATCGGAACACGAACGAAATGGTGTTACATCGCGCTCCTTCTGGGGATGGCGCTTTCCTTGCCCGCAACTGCGCGTGCGGCAACGTGGAGGGTAGACGTTTCGGGCAGCGGCGATTTCACGACGATTGGCGCCGCAGTGTCGAGCGCTTCGGTGCTAGACGGCGACACCATCGAGGTTGCGCCGGGCACCTACACAGAAGGGAACGTCAATATCAACAAATCCCTCACGATCATGGGCGCGAACGCCGGCAAACCCGGCACCGACGCGAGCCGTGGGCCGGAAAGCATCTGGGCCAGTACAGGCCCGACGATCGCTGCGTCGAACGTCACGCTCGACGGCTTCACCTTCAGCGTCACAAAGAGCATGGGTACAAGCTTTGATGGCACGAAGGTTGTGAATAACATCTTCGACGGCGCGAAACCCGGCGCAACAGATGGCTCGGGCTATCTTTTCGCGCTCGGGCGAGCGGGCGGCGCGCAAAACGGATTCACCTTTTCGGACAATTGGGTCAAAAGTACGTCTACCCCTGGCGCAATCGTTTATTTCGGCGGCGCCGCAAACAGAACGATAAACGACTTCGTGTTCAACGGAAACACCGTCGATTACTGTGGCGTGGGTCAAGGCTACTGCGTTTTCCTTGACGCTCCAAACACAAGTCCAGTGCCCACGTTCAACGGTGTCACCATTGAAGGCAACACGGTTCTGGGCGGGGCGATTCGCGTATTCAACATCACTTCGGCTGCGAACTATACCATTCGAAACAACAAGCTGGAAGCGCAATACTACTCCGTCATGATCGGCGGAAACGACGGCGACATTTCGGGAAACACTTTGTTGAGCGGTCCGGATTCGCCCAGCTATTCGAGTTCCCCGATCATCTTTGCGCTCTCCACCTTTCACGCGGGTGTTGAGCTGAAGAACGTCGCGTTTCACGACAATACCGTGTACTTTTCCCACGCAACGAAAACGAGCTATGGAATCCTCTTCTCCACAAGCGGCGGCACAGTGATACTCGACACCCTCAAAACCCTGCCAGGCCTCGTCAGCAACTTCACCGCGTATGACAACGACTTTGTGTACGCGGGGGCTGCCGGAGAGTTGCACTGGGACATGCAATCCGGCATCTCGAACAGTTACGCATCGGCGCAAAAGGAAATCGATCTCCGGATCAACAATTTTTTCTGGGGCGCAAAAGATAGTGCGTCCGGCAGCTGGAATCGCATGAAGTGGTCAGAGGTCTATGTGCGTGGCCCTCTCATCTATTACGACTGGGTCGTGAGCTTTGACACGAACGGTGGCTACTTCGACGCTACGCAGGATATGAGCCAGTGGAATTTCGATACGAATACGCCAAGCGCCATCGGATACGAACGCTTCGGATGGCGTTTCGACGGTCTGGACGCAAGCGATCCCGCCAAAGCATCACTCGGAATCGCACGCGCGCTCAACGACGGTGCACGGAACACAAGCATGTCGTTTCCCTTTGCCGCTGGGGACGGTTCGATGCTCGCGGGCAGCATCGATGCCGGCGACGGCAGCAAAAACCCCGACGGAAGTTTCAACTTTGGATCGATCCCTACCCCGGAAAAGGACGGCTATCTATTTGATGGCTGGTATACGGATCAAAGCCTCACGCAGGCATGGATGCCGCAGACGCATTACGTGACGGCCGACACGACGATCTACGCGAAGTGGATCCCGATACCGACAGCGCCGGCCGCGGCGCCCACACCTTCGCCGTCAGACGATCCACCCAGCCTCCCCGTTTTGCCCGCGACGCCGTCGCCTACCCCAACGCCAACGCCAATGCCGACGCCGCAAGAAGGGGACCAGGCATACCCCGATGACGTGCCACATCCGGCGATGGTGAGCTTCGTACTGCCCATCTCATTCGGGCCACCGATGCCGACGCCGATGCCAAGCACAGCACCTGCACCTGCACCGATCGAGCCAATCCACGCCGAAGCACCTACCATAGAGCAGGTAGTCCCGCTTGAAATGTCCGGCGTATCGGCACGTGAGTCGTCGCCGGAAGCGAACTCCACGTCCTCGGATACAGCCGTTCCCGACACTGGGGACAGCGCATCGCCCGTGAAAGCCGTACTCACGATTTCGCTCATAGCGCTTGGCGCTTTTGTCGCGCGAATCGCCATGAAAAGACAGGCTTAGTCTACTGACAAGCGAAAAACCCGATATGCACCCGAACGAAAACGCGCCGCTCAAACTTGTGCGGCGCGTTTTGATGCAGTGCGCGTGTTCCGTCTGCTATGATTTCCGTTTTGCCCACACTGCCAAGCAGATTCCCAGTGCGGCCACGGCCAAGATCCACCCCGCATAGGGCATGCCATCGAATGCCTCACCTGTGTCCGGCACGGACGGCAAGCTCGGTACCTTGGTCGGCTTGGGTGACGGCATCGGCGCTGGCGGCAAGGTCGGCGTTGCTGTCGGTTCGGGCGGCTCAGTGCGCTCGATTGGCACCGTGTGCGTCTCGATCGGCAGGGGCTCTTCCGTCGCCACGGGCGGCAGCACGGGCACCCACGACGGTTCGGGAGGCTCGCTTGGCTCAACAGGCGGCGGTCCCGGTTTGTCCGACATCAGAACCGTCAGCTCCTTGTCGTCCGACAGGAAACGTCCGTCTGCCAAGAGCCATGTATACGCAATATCGAAGCGCTTCCCGCCGTATGGATCGGGGATCTCACGGGCTCCGTTGAAAACCTGTCTGACATCTTCGGAAGCAAAATAGTCGTAGACCACTTGGTTCTGGTCGGTGATCCAAGGCGAATTTTTCGCATAGGCAGGCGCATTTCCGTTCTCGACCCGCGATCGCGCGTTGATTCCCGTATGGATCTCGATGTTTCCGATACCGTCCATAAAACGGCTCAGCTCCAAGGCGCTCGCGTCGATCACTTCCAGATCCGCCCAGTTGTCGTACGATTCTCCTGTGTACCGGGCCTGATCCGCGCCGGCATACAGCGAACGGGTGGGAATCAGGCGCAGCGGCCGGATCGCCGTCACCGAGGCACCGGAAACCGTGGCCGTATGCGCGGCATAGATCCACTCGATGCCGACGGTGTTGACGTGCTCCATGTAGCCGTCGCGCATCGTCAGTATCGGTTTGGAAGGCTCAACGTCGCCATGGTTTCCTTCATTGGACCACGTGATGACGTGGTTTGGGTTTTGCGAAAGCGGGAAATCCCGCGTAATGTCGCGAACCGTATCATAGGCGGTGTCCATCGGTACCATTTCCCATGGTGCCAAAAGGGAGGTCGCGACACTGGCCGCGGAATACGCCGCTCCGGCAGCACGGTTGTGCAGATAACTCATCGTTGTGTCTGCAAAGACCGCGTTGCCCGCATCCGAAAAAATGCGCAGTTGGGGATAGAGCTGATCTTCGAATTTCCAAAGGCCAGGATCAAGTCCCGGCAATGCTCTTCCGGTCATTTGATAGCCGCCACCGCCTTTTTCGCTGTTCGTCAGAAGCCCGACGATGCCGGTAGTGTCGCCCGATCCCCCCGCGACCTCGCGCATGGCCGTGGTCTGTTTGTCGTAATAGCAATTCTGGAAAGTCGCTCCATTGTTCACGCCGATGAAGCCTCCGAGATTCGTGTTGTTCTCGAGGCCGCCCACTTCTCCCGCCGCATAGCAATTCTGAAACGTCACGTTGCCCGAAGCCGAGCCCACGAATGAGCCGATGGAAGTACCGCCATTTGCCAGGCCGACAAGGGCTGTCGAATAACAATTCCGCACAGTGATGCCCGATCCGATGCCCTGCAAGACCGGTGAAAAGCCCCCTATGTTTTCCATGCCCTCGACGCTGCCCATTCCAAAACAGTTTTCAATGATCGGTGTACCGAACGATCCATTGTTGGTGGCGTATCCGAGGAAGGCACCCGTTTCTTTGGTGCCGTATACCTCACAGTTCGAAAAGCAATTCTTGATCTTCACGAGATAGTCCGTGCAAGACATGAAGCCGCCGGAATGATACCCCATCGAGATCACGGTACATCCTATCGCATAACTATTTGAAATCGAGTGCGGCATGCAGACGGCTGCGCCGAGATGGCTGCCGCCGAAAAGAATGCTGTCCGCCGCGACGATGCGGTCATAGTTGTTATAGGTGTTGCAATATCCAACCACAACACTCCCCCATTCACCGCCGCTCGGCAATTCAACCCACGCATTTTCAACCGTAACATCACTGATTTTTCCCTGATCAAACCCGACCACGGTAGCGGTATACTTTTTACCGTAGATTTTCGGCGAAACGAATCGCAGATCGTGAATGTTGGATGTGGTATCCGTTATGCTAAACAGGCCGTTATTCTCGTTGTTC
>JAVBLF010000100.1:0-12298 GCA_031553675.1 Eubacteriales bacterium
AGCGTCTACGTCACCGTCTCTGCCGCCACCACGTCCGGCTCACAGGCCTCGCTTTCCGGCACGGCCACATCCTCGACCAGCTCCAGCTTCTCGGGCGCGCTGAACATGGAAGCGGGTCGCTCCTACTCCCTCGGCTCGACCACCTACTACGAGATCACGAGCGCCAACACACTCGACAACTCGATCGCGTCTGTCGAAAAGACGGGCACCGTCGGCTCGATGAACCTGAAGATCAAGGCGCTCAAAGCCGGTGAAACGACGATGAGCTTCAGCTACCGCCTGGTCAGCAACGGCCCCGTCTACAACTCCAGCCACAAAATCGTCGTGACGGGCACCGCCACGACGACGACTACCACGACAACGCCCGTCATCTCGAGCAGCAGCTCCTCGGACGACGACGCCTACACCTCGGATCCGTTCAGCAGCAACAGCTCGAGCGAATCGAGCTCCGAGGAAGAGGGCATCAAGTTCGGCAAACGCACCCAGGCCAAGGCCACCGTCGGTAAACCATACCATTTAGCATCAGGTCTGACCCTCAACGGCGAGAGCATCACGCCGGGCGAACTGCTTTGGGTGACGCCCGACACCAGCATTCTCACCGTCAACCCGACGACCGGCGTCTTCAAGGCCAAAAAGAAGGGCACCGCCACGCTGATCGCCGTCGATATCTCGGGCACTTACGTCAGCTCGATCGAAGTTGTCGTTTCCTAAAAAGAGACGCCCGACAATTCTTGCAAACCATGCATTTACACAACCCACAAAGCTGGCGTTCGCGCCAGCTTTGTGGGTATTGCCAAGAAAATCTTCTTTCCCAATGTCGATATACGTCAATACATTGGAAGTCCGAATTCGTGTAAGATTATTCATACAATGTTTGTTGTCATATTCCCTTCTTCGACGGTATAATATGGGGGAAATGTCATCAACCACAAAAGATGTGCGGAGGTAAACAATGAAAAAAGCAATTGCCAAAGTACTGACCGTTGCATTTGCGGTCAGCATGCTCGCGGCGGGGCATTCGGCCCTGGCCCTGACCTACACCAACCCCGACCCGCTCACCATCGTCCAGGGCGACGTCCTCGCCGAAGAGGACGCCATCCGCATCGGCAAGGACTACGGCACCATCTCGGCGGTCAAGAGCAGCGACAACGGCATCGTCCGCCCCGGCAAGTACACCGGCAGCGCCTTTGAGATCACCGCCATCAAGCCCGGCACGGTCACGCTGAACATCACGAGCTACACGAAGGATCAGGACGGCTACATGACCTGGCACTCCGTGACGATGACGGTCGTCGTCGTCACCGATGAAGCCAAAACAGCCCAAATGGGCGCCGATTCCGACATCGTGCTGGCCTATGGCCAGAAATACACCGATACATCCGAAGGCTACTACCAGATCATCCGCTACACCACGTCGAGCAACACCGTCGCGACCGGTAGCCGCAAGGTCGAGGCCGACGGCACCGAATATCCCCAGATCATCGCCGGCCAGCGCAAGGGCGAATGCACGATTTCTTTCTTCTACCGCATCGAAGGCCAGTCGGGCGAGCATGAGCGCAAAATGAAAGTGACCGTCGTCGCCCCCGGCGATGCGACCGCCAAACCTTTGACGCTTTCCCCCTCGGGCACGCCGGCCGCCACCAGCGCGGTGACCCCCTCCGGCTCGAACGCGAAAACGGCTTCCGCGTCCGTCTCGGTCGGCAAAGTCACCGAGATGCAAGAAAAATTCTACAAGATCGAAACCCTGAAGACGAGTGACGACAGCGTCGCCACCGCCAACACCACCGGCACGGCGGGCAGCATGGGCCTCGCGATCACCGGCATCGCGCCCGGCACGGCCACCGTCTCCTTCGACGGCTATACGTCCAGCCTCGCGCCCAAGACGAGCTACTCGATCGCCGTCACCGTGACCGGCGAAGCGGCCATCACGCCCACCCTGCTCCCCGCGGATGACAGCGACACGAGCGCGGACACCACGAGCAGTGAGACTTCCGACGTCGCCGTCGGCAACAAGGAAAAAGGCGTCTACCTCAGCGTCAAGACCTTCACGAGCGCGCCCAAAAAGAGCTTCTATGCCGCCGTTTGGATCGACGGCCAAAAAGTCGTCCGCACGGCTGAAGCCGACAAGTGGGCCACCCTGCGCTGGGTGTCGAGCGACACGAAGATCTTCACGGTCAACTCGCAGACCGGCAAGATCACGACCGTCGCCAAAGGCAGCGCCAAACTGATCTGCGTCAACAAAGACGGCACGAGCTGCGACGCCATGACGATCGTCGTCAAATAGCGCATCTCCGCGTCCGTCCACGTTTTTCGATCGGCGGTTCGGCCCTGACGGTCGAGCCGCCGGTTTTTATTCAAGAGCCCTGCGATTCAGCTGCCGCTCGACATAAACCGATTTCTGATGACAAGCCGAGATTGATGGGCTATAATGAATGTGGAATACCAAAGTATGGAAATTACGGATGCACGAAGCCGGACTAAGGAGGATTTTGGGATGAAAAGGCAACTATCGCTCATCCTTGCGGTCGCAATTGCAATGGTGTTGGTCGTATCTTGCTGGACGAGTGCGTTCGCCGCGACTTCGTTGACGATGGCGGTCGGCCAGGAAGAGCCGCTCGAAATCTCGAACGAAATTGTCACGAGTGCCTACAGCAGCAACAGTTCGATCGTAACGGTCGATCGCATCGCAGCCGGCAAAGCGTATGTCAAAGCGATCGCGTCCGGCTCCGCAACGATCACGGTCTATTACACGAGCAATGGCGTCAGCCGCAATTACGAGTTTGCGATCTCCGTCGATTCGCCGAAAGTCACGGTCAACCTCGCAGGCCCCGGCGACTTCGACATGAGCACCGAAGTGTATTTTAACGTCAATTCGATGCGCTCCAGCAACGAGCGCGTCTGCAAAGCCGCCTTTGTCAACAACACCGTCGTCATCACGGCAACCGGCGAAGGTTCGGCGGTCGTGACCTACGACGGCTACCGCAACAACAAATGGGAAAGCGTGCAGATCCAGGTCAACGTCGGCAGCGGTGCCATTCAGGGCACGAACAACACCCAGCCCACCGGCGAAGACATCGCCCTCAAGGTCGGCGAAACCTGGAACACCCAATCCTTTTACGCGACGACCGCCGTCCGCAGCGACAACGACAGCGTCGCCAAGATCGCGACCGATGCCTACGGCCGCAACGTCGTCACCGCGACCGGCATTGGGACGACGAACATCAGCTATACCTACCGGCTCGTCGCAAACGGCCCGCTGACCAACGTCATCCACCGCGTCACCGTCGGCACGGGCAGCACGACGAACACGAACACAAACACAAACACCGGCAATGGCGACCAGGACGTCACACTGACCGTCGGCAACAGCTACTACACCTCGCGCTACCAGATCCTCAGCGTGTCGTCGAGCAATGCAAGCGTCGCCCAGGGCACGATCTCCGGCTCGGCCCTTTCCGGCTCGAACAACATGAGCTTGCGCATCCAGGGCGTCGGCACCGGCACCGCGATCGTGCAGATGGAGTACTACGACTCCGCCACGAGCGCCAAGATGACGCAAAACTTCAACGTCGTCGTCTCGGCAAGCGGCACAATCACCACCACCACGACGCCGACTTCGACGATCACCTTCGCCAAAACGGCCTACACGATCGCCAAGTACAACAACGCCGGACAAATCGTCCCCTACCGCATCAATCCGCGCGTCAACGGCGCTACCGTGAGCGCCGGAACGATGCTCTGGCTCTCAAGCGATCCCAGCGTCTTCACCATCGAGGCCACCACCGGCATCATCCGCGGCGTCAAGGCCGGGACCGCCCGCCTCATCTGCGTCGATAAGACAGGCGGCAACATCTCATCCGTCGCGCTGACGATCACGAATTGACCGGGCTCTTTTCTCTTTTCTTCTTTTCCTAAAAGAATACCCTGGCACTGTGGCTTCGCCACGCGCCGGGCACAAGCTTTCGCAAAAGAACTTTGTACGCCTTCGGCCCGAAATCCCCGCCACGATTTGTGCGGGGATTTCGTTGCTTCGTGATGCATACGCGTCTGGGGGTCCCAGCAAATCGGAGTTCGTGATGCGTATCAAGGGTTACAAACCTTACGTATCGCGAGGCCGTTTGGCTGCAACGGGCGATTGATAATGCGAATCAAGGGTTACAACCCACAACGCATCGTGTCAGCCGTTTTGCTGCAACGGGCGATTGATAATCGCCCCTACAGGCGCGCAAACAAGCTTATCGGGATGTAGGGATGATTATCAATGCGAATCAAGGGTACCAACCTAACGTATCGCGAGGCTGTTTTGCTGCAACGGGCGATTGATAATCGCCCCTACAGGCGCACAAACAAGGCTTACGGGGTGTAGGGGCGATTATCAATCGCCCGCCTGGATCCCCTTACCTGCTTCGCCAGCGGATGCCAATCCTTGATTTACATTATCAAAGCATTAAAACGCGCGCATGCTTGGATTCGCACGCCATGAAATGGCGGGTGAAAGGTGTACCTATGAAGTTTTTTGCGCAGCTTTTTTTCAAAAAAGCGCGTACCCTCAACGCGTACCCCCTAGAGCCCAACCCGAATCGCCTCTCCGGCGGCGAGCAAAAAGACGTAGGCTTCCGCGACGGGCTGCCCCGTGAGGGTTTCCAGCGCCCGCGCGTAAAGCCGGAGCTGGGGCGCGTGCTTTTGCGCGGCGCTCTCCCAATGCCGCGGATCGTCGTCGAAGAGGCGATCGCTCTTGTAATCGACGAGGATCCAGGCGTCGTCTTCCGCAAAACAGGCGTCGATCGTTCCCTGGAGGACGGTGGTTTCATCGGCGGCTTCGGGGGGGATGTCGGGCAGCAGGGAGGCCGGAATGCGGATCGTGAAGGGGAGTTCGCGTTCGAGGCGATCGGCGCACCGCATGCGCTTTCCGAGCGGAGAGGCGCAAAAGCGCGCGATGCGATCGGCGCGAATCGTCGCGGCCTGTTCGGGCAGGAGGTGATCGCGCGCGACGAGGTCGGCAATTTGCGCGGCAATGCCGGCTTCGTCGAGGGGGCGCGTCCAGTCGAGCCGCTCCAGCGCGACGTGGGTGGCTGTGCCGACGTCGGCGGCCGTCATGCGGTCGCGCTGGAGGAAGCGCGGCGTTTCGTCGAAGGAGAGGCGTCCAGAAGCGAGCGACGACACGGCGACTTTGCCTGGGATGCGGTTGTCGGGGTAATGCCAGGTGTAGCGGGCTTCCATCTGCGAGGTGTCGGCGCTTGGGAGCCTCGCTTGAAAGGCCGCGAAGCGTTCGAGGAGGTCGGCGCCCATGTGCCCGGGGCGGAGGGAGGCGGCGTCGATCGCTTCGATTTTCCACAGTGCACTGGCGGGCGTCGGCGGGGCGTCGGGAAGCGAGATCGCGCGGCAGAAGGCGTCGGCGGCTTCGAAACCGATCGCGGCGTCCATGACGTAGTCGAGCAGGCTGTCCTTGCCGCTACCGTCGCACCACGAAGCGAGGCGGGCGGCGACGCGTTTTTTCCGGCGTCGGAGGGTGGCGACGATGCCCAGTTCTTCGCGCGCGCGGGTCAAAGCAACGTAGAGCATGCGGAGTTCTTCGGCTTCGACTTCCTCGTTCATGCGCGTTTTGATGTGCTCCTGGTAGATCGTTTCGGCTTTGGCTTTCGTCGCGGCATCCCAATAACGCGCACCGATGCCTTCGTCGCGGTGGAGCAAGAGGCGGCGCGCGCTGTCGAGCCGGTTGAATTCCTTGCCGGTGTCGAGCAGGAGGACGTGCGGAAATTCGAGCCCTTTGCTGGCGTGGACGCTCATGATCCGCACGCAATCGCTGCCCTCGCCGATCAAACGGGCTTCTCCCATGTCTTGGCCGGTTTCGGCGACGCGGTCGAGATAGCGCAAAAAGCCGTAGAGTCCGCGGGAAGACGCGGCTTCGTAGGCGCGCGCGCGCAGGAGCAGCACGTCGAGGTTGGCGCTTCGTTGTTCGCCGCCGGGAAGAGCGGCTGTCATGCTGGCGTAGTGTGTAACGTCGATCAGCCATTCGATCAGCGCTTCGAGGGGGAGGGCGCGGGAACGATCGCGCGCTTCGTCGAGCAGTGCGAGGAAGCCTTGGCAGCGGGCAGCGAGGGAATCGTCGCCTTCGGCACAGGCGGCGAAGGCTTGATAAAAGCTCATTTTGCGGGCGCTTGTGCTGGGGTGGCGGGCGCGGATCGCAACGATGTCGTCGTCGGTGAGGCTACCGACGCCGGAACGAAGCACGGCGAGCAGCGGGAGATCGCGTTGCCGGTTGTCGATCAGGCGGAGCAGATCGACGAGCACGCGGACTTCGACGGCTTCGAAGTAGCCGCGTTTGAGTTCGGCATAGGCGGGAATGCCCTCCTGTGCGAAGACACGCGCGACCGATTCGGCACGTCCTTTGAGGGAGCGCAGCAGGATCGCGAAATCGCTGTAGCGGCAGGGGCGCATCTGGCCGGAACGCCCACGCACAGGTCGGGCCAGGCGTTCGCGGATCCACCGCGCGGCGAAAAGGGCTTCGCGCTCGGCATCCGAATCGAAGGAACTGTCGTCGGAGTCCGACTCAGGAATCACAGCGCTTTCGTCAGAGTCGGGTTCGGGCTCGTAAATGACGTCGAGCGTGACGGGGCGCGTCTCGGCCTCGCGGGGGCGTCCGGGGATCAGGGCTTCGGAGGCGCCGTAGCGCAGGCCTCCGAGCGGTTCCATGACGCGGGTGAAGATGTCGTTCACGGCGTCGAGCACGTTGGGCGCGCTGCGGAAGTTTTCGCGCAGGGCGATCGTCGTACCGCCCTGACCGGACGCATAGGCCGTTTCGCGGGCGAGAAAGAGCGACGGGTCGGCCGAACGAAAGCCGTAGATGCTCTGCTTGACGTCGCCGACGAAAAAGCCGTTGTCGGGGCGGGCGATGCGCTCGAAGATCGCTTCCTGCACGCGGTTGGTGTCCTGGTATTCGTCGACGAAGAGGTAGTGGAAGCGTTCGCGGTATTCGGCGCGGACCTCTTCGCGTTCGAGCGTTGCCAGTGTCATGTGTTCGAGGTCGGCGAAGTCGAGCAGGCTTTTGTCGCGCTTGGCCTGGGCGTAGCGGGTGTCGAAGTCGCGCAGCAAGTCGCGCAGGGCAGAGAGCGCGGGATGCATGGCGTTGAGGGAGGCCGCGATCGAAGCCGGGTCGAGCTCGAGCGCCATCGCCTCTTCGCGGCAGGCTTTGGCGGCCTTTTGGCGGGCATCGACGTCGGCCTTGACGAGCTGGGCGTACTTGCGCGGGAAGGACTGCATGGTGACGAAAGGGTGGTTTTGGAGCGGCGAGAGATCGAAGGAACGGCCGTTTTCGATCGCAGATCGCGCTTCGGCCAGGGCGATGCGATCAGCTTGCAGGCGTTCGCGCATCTTGTCGGCGCCCTCCTCGCCAAAGAGGATCTGTGCTGCCTCGGCGAGGGCGTTTTCGCCCTCTTCGAGCAGGGCGAGCGCTTTTTGCAAGCGCGCGCGGTAGAGCGGGCTGGACGCGACCGCTGCGGCGTCGGCGGCATAGGCTTCGACGACATGGTCCAGCCAGCCCCAAGGGTCGGGGAGGGAAAGCAAAAAGCTGTCGATCCGCAGCAGCAGGGCGTCGAGCGGCTCGGCTTTGTTGCAAAAGGCGCGTTCGGCGTCGTAGATCGCGCGTTGGCCCGACGCTTCGGCGGCGGCGAAGGCCGCTTCGATCGCTTCGTCGGCGGCGTCTCGGCGAAGGACGGCACATTCGAATTCGTCCGCGACGCGAAAGGCGGGGTCGAGGCCGAGCAAATGGAAATGGCGGCGCAGCAGCGAGGTGCAAAAAGCGTGCAGCGTCGAAATTTTGGCCTGGGAGAAGCGTTCGAGTTGGTCGCGGGCGGTGCGCTTTTCGGATTCGTCCCCCGATTCGGCGATCGCTTCGAGGCGCTTTTGGACGCGTTGGCGCATCTCTGACGCGGCAGCCTTCGTGAAGGTGACGACGAGCATGTTCCGCAGCGGGCAGCCCTCCAGCGCGAGCCGCGCAATGCGCTCGGTCAGGACGGCGGTCTTGCCGCTGCCGGCCCCCGCCGTCACGAGGAGGCTCTGCCCCGATCGCTCGATCGCAGCACGTTGGGCGTCCGTCCAGCGGTTCTTTCGTTCGCTCATACGTCCTTCACCTCCCCGTCGAATGTTTCACGTGAAACAGTGTCTTGCGTTTGCCCTTGGGCGCGCGCGAAAAAGGCTTCCGCGTTCAGGCTGTCGATCTTGCGGTAGCCTCCGCCCGACTTGCTTTCGAAGCGGCAGACGCCCTGGTAATCGCAGTAGTCGCAGGCGGTCGCGCTTTTTTGCTTGACGGGCTTGGCGTCGGTCTCACCGGCGAGAATGCGTTCGGCGGTCTGGGCGGCGATGTCCTGCGCGACGTCGAGGGCGATGTTCATCTGTCCGGCGGGAAGGAGGGTTTCCTTGCCGCTGGCTCCGGTCTTCGTAAAGCGGACGGGGATGATGTCGCTGTGCGTTTCGGACAGGCGATCCATGGCGCGCGGGATGTCGTCTTCGACGAGGAGCACGCCCTGGAGTTTGTATTGGATTTGCAGGGCGTGTTCGGCGCTCTCCGGGTCGGCGAGGGCGGCGCGGTCGACGTCGCGCTCGGCCAGGTGGAGGTAGAACATGCCGCCGGCGTGGCCGATCTGCGAGGCGGCCTTCAGATAGAGCGGCAATTGCAGCTTGACGCCGTGGTAGAGTTCGGAAAAGGAGAAAGATTGGCTGCCGCTCTTGTAATCGACGATGCGGATGTAGGCAGCGCCCTTGCCTTCGAAGCGGTCGACGCGATCGATCTTGCCGATCAGCTCGACTTCGCGTCCGTCAGACAGAACGAGGCGAATCGGCGGCAGATCGACCCCGACGATGGCCTCGCTCGCGATGGGGCGGAAGTCACCGGCGGCGATCTGGCGGGTCATGGCCCAGGCGCTTTGGAGGAGGGTCGCGCGCATGCGGGCGAGCTGGGCACGGCCCCGCGCGCTTTCGAGCAAAACGCCCTTGTTGTGCGCGCTTTCGATCTCCGAGAGAATGGCGTCGATCAGGGCGGCGCATTCGGCTTCGGTGAGCGTCGCCCAATCGCGCCCTTCATCGATCATGCGGCGGGTGAAGCGATCGAGGGCTTCGTGGTAGAAGCTGCCGACGTCGGACGCTTCCTCGGTGTGGACGCGCTTTTCGTCGGGGCGCAGGCCGTAGCGGATGAAGTGCTTGAAGGGGCACTGATTGAAGGTTTCGAGGCGGGAGGGGGACTCCTTTTTCATCGCGCCGTAGACCGGCGAGACGTCGGCGGCGCGCATGCCGGGCGGGCTGCCAAAGAGACGGGCTTCGCAGGCGCCGAGGCGCCCTGTCCAGCGGGGATGGCCCTGGAAATAGGAGACAGCGGCGTCGAGTGCATCGGGCGGATCGCCGCAGTCGGCCAAGGCGCGGAGCCCGACGATCGTCTTCGAAAAGGCGGCGGCCGGACTGCCCTGCCGATCGGGACGGGGCGAGGCGAGCGAGGCGCGGTTGCAGTTGTGCGGGAAGAGTTGCGCCACCCGTTCGGCCGTCATCGACGGGGAAAGGGCGAGGCCGCTCTCGTCGCTGACCGCCCAACTGACGAAAAGCGATCGGCGCGGGTGGGCGAGCAGCGCGTAGACGCACTGCTTTTCGGCGGCGCTGCTGCGTGTGCTGTGCTCGAAGGCGTCGATTCCCAAGCCCTCGAGCGCTTCAATGTCGCCGTCGTCGATCAAGCCGTCATCCGAGATGGCGGCGGGCAAAAGCCCCTCGTTGCAACCCAGCACGAAGACGTGGGCGAGCTGGCTGCGCATGGACATGCGCTTGACGGGCGCGATCGCGATCTGGTCGGCGCTGGGTGGGATCATGCCGATTTCATGGGCGGCAAAGCCCTCTTCGAGCACGGCGGCAAATCGCTTGGCGCTCATCTTGCCTTCGAGCAGCAAGGCGATTTGATCGAGCAGCGCCAACACGGCGTTCCAGACCTGCGCATTTTCGAGAGCAATGTCGTGTTCACCGCGCTCAACCCAGGCTTCGCAGAAGACGCGCAGACGCTCGCGCAGACCGATGTCCTCGTAAAAGCGGAAGAGCGCTTCACAGCGGCTTTGGGCGTCGGTGGCCTGGCGGCTCCGTTCGCGCAGGCGGACGAGCGGTGGCATGAGGGCCAAACGCGTCGCATCGGCGCGGGTGCGCAGTGTGGGATCGGCGTCGTCTTCGCGTTCGAAGGCGCGCTTCTCGTCCACAAAGCGTATGCCGTTTTTGAGCACATAGCTCTCGAACTCGTCCAGCGCCCCGTCGTCGATCGGCAGAAAGCCCGACTTTGCCACCCGCAACAGATCGGCAGTGCGAAAGCCGCTCTCGCAGGCCGACAAAGCACCCATCGTAAGCTCGACGACGCCGTGGCTGGCGAGCTTGCGCCCCTCGTCGAGGAAGATCGGCAGGTGACCGAGTGCCCGCCGCAAAAGCGGCGCATACGCGTCGATGTCGCCGACGGCGATGCCGATCTCGCGGCATTTCGCGCCCCCCCGAAGCACTTCGTCGATCGCCGCGGCCACGGCGGCCACCTCTTCACGTCGGTTCGGCGCGCGAAGGTGGCGGAGGGAAGGGTCTTCGGGGCCGACGGAGGACGTGTAGGCGTAGAGGTTCTGTTCGAGAAAGGCCAGCGCCTTTGGGGTCGTTGGGGGACTCCCTCCGCTCCCCTCCCAGTTCAAGGAGCAAACACCTTGCGAATCCGCATCGGGAAGATTTGCGGCAGAGGAATCCAGGCGGATCTGTTCGATGTCTCGGTCGTCCAAGCCCTGGGAGCGGGCGAGATCGAGGAGTTTCACCAGGGCGCGGCGTTCGGGCGCAAAGATCGCGTCGTCGGGGTCGCTGGCCTCGCCGAGGCGGAGCGACACCGTCACACGTGGACAGATCTCGATCAGCTTTCCGATGATGGCGAATGCCTGGGCGTTGTATTGCCGCCCGGCAAAGCCGTCGATGAAGACCTCGGTTTCGCGCAGGGTTTGGGCTTCTTCCATGCGCGCGATCAGGAGGGCTTGGCGATCTTCGGCGTCGATGTAGCGCCCTTCCATAAAGGCTTCGAGCCCTTCGTAGACCGTCGCGATGTCGTTGAGTTTCTGCGCGAGAAAGGGATCGCGAAGGGCGTCGGCGCTCATGCGGAGCGTGGCGGGTGCGATTTGTGCACCTTTGAGCTGGGCGATCATGCGGTCGAGCTGGGCGGACAGGCCGCTACGCACACCTTCGTGGCCGAGGAGGGGAAGCTCGCCCTGCCGCTCTTCGAGCAGCTTTCGGATCACCATGCGTTTGCCGTCGGCACTCAAAAAGAAACGGATGCGGCCACCCGCTTCGTTCAAGATGCGCTGGGCGAACCGCGCCATACTCAGCACCTGGACGCCCAGCAAATGCCCCTGCATGCGGTCCATGAGGGCCATTTCCGCCTCGTAGCTCGACGCCTCGGGGACGAGCAGGAGACAGGTTTTTTTCTCGCGTTGCAAGCGCTCGATCGCCGCGTTGATCCAGGCGGTTTTGCCCACCGCGCCACGGCCGCGCAAGATGCGGAGCGGCATCGTCAAGCCTCCAATCGTGCCGTCTGGAGCGGCGTATAGATCATCTGTCGGCTACGGGGGTCTTGCGTCGAGCGGTAGAGCACGACGGACTGCACCCCGATCGGGTGGCCGAGGGGATTCTGCTTCAGATTCTCTTCGTCGTCGCGGGCGATGGCGAGGTCGCGGGCGAGCGTGATGTGCGGCGTCAGGCCGCGGGCCTCGCGCGCAAAGCCAAGGCGCTCCAGTTCATCGGACAGGCGCTCGTAGATCGTTTGCAGCGCGACGAGATCTCCGGTCAGGGCGCAATGCGCGATCTTGCGATCGCCACGCCCGAAGCTTCCGTATCGCCCGAGGGCGAGATCGAAGGAGGAGCAGCGTACGGCCGCGCGATTCATGGCGTCGCCGATCGGCCTGTGGTCGGCGGCTTCGCCGAGAAAGCGCAGCGTGATGTGGAAATTTGCCCGCGGAACGAAGCGCCCGCCCTGCCCCAAGAGGCGAATTTCCTCTTGAAGTCGGACGAGCGCCGCACGCGTTCCTTCTTCGAGCGGCAACGCGATAAAAAGACGCATGGGATCACCTCACAAGGTTTGGCCCTTGTTTTGCTCTGGGTTTTGTTCATGTTTTGCTACAGTATAACATGTCTACCCTCCATACGACAGCATGACGTCTTGCCCGGCGCTTTGGCGCTGTGCTATACTGGAAGCGACGATTGACAACGCCAATCAAGGGTTACAGACCTAACGTGTCGGCTGTTTTGCTGCAATGGGCGA
>JAVBLF010000109.1:0-3243 GCA_031553675.1 Eubacteriales bacterium
ATTCATGGCGGCGTAAAGCAAGAGAATCGCGACGGTGAGACCCAACGCGAGCCAACGCTTCTTGATGGGTCGGAGCGCGACGTGTACCGCCGACGCGACGATCCCGACGTGCAGCCCCGAAACGGCCAAAACGTGGGAAACGCCTGTCGCGCGGTAAGCGTCGAGCCAAGCGTCGTCGAGCTCGGCCGTGTCGCCGAAGAGCATGCCTTGCACCGTGCCGAAGACGTCAGCCGGCAACAAGGCACGAAGCGCGCCGATCATGCGTGCCCGAAGCGCGAAGACCAGCCCCAGCGGACTGGCGTGCCTCTTCGCAATCGTCAGGGCATCGACCGAAGCGTCGAACGCGGCGCCCCGTGCCCATGCGTTGAGGCGGGTGTCCGGCGTACCGTCGTTGCGTTTCGGCGAAGGCGCCCGCAAAGCCGCTTGCCCGGCCCAAAGCTCGTCGCCATAGCGCACCGTCTGCCCGACCTCAGGGGGCACGTAGAGCCGCACGCGATGCCGAAGCCGTTCTTCTCCGACGCGTACGTCTTGCAGCATGATCAGCGTGCTTTTTGTTCCGACGCGCGGCAATGCGCACACGCGCCCCGACAAAGGCCCCTGGAGCGTCGTTCCCGCCTCCGGCATCGCAGCCATCCGCACGATCGTGAAGATCGCGCCGATCCCCATCGCGATCGCCATGACACACAGATAGCGCCGCCGCTTCCCGACAAAACCGATCGCCGACGCACCGCCGACCAGCGCGATCCCTGCCGCGATCCACGCCGCCAACGCCGGAAGCCACCACGCCACGCCGATCCCCAACGCGAAAAAAGCGCCGCAGCACGCCAGCGCCCGTTTGGGGAGGGGGTTGATGAGTTTCATATGCCTCTACTTTTTTGAAAAAAAGTAGCTAAAAACTTTCATATGCCTACGGCGTCCCCGGCATACTCGACTCCGTCGAACACGCCGTCGCTCGCTTGGCGCGGGGACGGCGTGCTGTGACGGGGTTGCAATTTTGCGAAGCCAGGCGCTTATTCTTCGTCAGGCAGGTCGGCGTTATGGTAGACGTTCTGGACGTCGTCGTTGTCTTCGAGCATGTCGAAAAGCTTGAGGAGCTTCGCGGCGGTTTCGGGATCGTCGACGGCGACGCGGTTCTGGGGGATCATGCTGATCTCGGCCGAGACGAAGGGGATGTTTTTGGCTTCCAATGCTTCGCGGACGGCGGAGAAGTCCGACTGAGCGGTGAGGATTTCGAAGTAGCCCTCCTCGCTCGCGAAGTCTTCGGCGCCTGCGTCGAGGGCGAGCATCATGGTTTCGTCCTCGTCGCGATCTTCGGCCTCGATGACGATTTGGCCTTTCTTGTCAAACATCCAGGCGACACAGCCGCTGTTGCCCATGCCGTTGCCATACTTGTCGAAGATGTGGCGGATGTCGGCGGCACTGCGGTTGCGGTTGTCGGTCAGCGCCTCGACGATGAAAGCCACGCCGGCCGCGCCATAGCCTTCATACGTGATCTCTTCGAAGTTGGCAGCGGACGCGTCGCCCTCGTACTTTTTGATCGTGCGGGCGATGTTGTCGTTGGGCATGTTGGCGGCTTTGGCTTTGGCGATGACGTCGCGCAGCTTGCTGTTCATCAGCGGATCGCCGCCGCCTTGTTTGACGGCGATGGCGAGTTCGCGGCCGATCTTTGTAAAGATCTTGCCGCGCGCGGCGTCGGTCTTGCCTTTTTTGTGCTTGATGGTCGACCATTTCGAATGTCCGGACATGATGGAACCCCCATGAAAATTCACGCAGAACGCGATTGATTATTTTTTGGCCTGGTGCTGGCGGTACTTGTCGAATGAAACGCGCAAAAGCGATTTGTCCTGGCTGTAGGTGATGCGTTTGGCGGCTTCTTCCATGCTGAAGTAAGCGCCGTCCTGAAAACCTTCGTCTTTGTTGGCCGCATGCGCGCCGTTTTTCGCGCGCATGATGTACCAGGTGATCTCATTGCACACGGGTTTTTTGCGGGTCAGCGAGTAGAATTCATAGCTGGTCGCACCGGCTGTGCAGACGATGTCGGCGTCGATGCCGCACTCGGCCTTGACGCGCGCGACGGCAACTTCCTGGGCGAGCATGCCTGCACGGATCACACCTTTGGGCAGCACCCATTCCGACTTATCGTTTTGCAGCAGGAACACTTTGTCGTCAAAGAAGACGACGCCTCCCGCACAATTTCGAAAGATCATTTCCAAACCCCCTCTGCACCTGTTGCGTTTTGTACATCATACACCATTTGACGCTGTTTGGAAAGTTGGAGACGGGCTCATGGAAAGGCAGACAATGGATGAGAAATGAGAGCCTGAGGCCTTGAACGACGCAAGCTTTACTCCGCGTTTTCGGAGCGGGTTTCGGCCTCGATCGCGAGCTCGATCAGCTTAACGCGGACGGCCTGCATGTCTTGGTAAGAATCGGGTTTTTTCGAGACATCGCGAAGCAGGGCGGCGGGATGGTAGGTTGGCAGCATCCAGATTCCCTTCTTTTCGTGCCACACGCCGCGATCGCGCGTGATGCGGATGTCGGGGCCGCAGAGGTGGCGCGCTGCCGTCGCGCCGAGGCAGACGATGATCTTCGGCTGGATCAGAACGAACTGCGCCCGCAAATACCCCAGGCAGGCTTCGGCCTCCGAAGGTTCCGGCACGCGATTCCCGGGCGGGCGGCACTTGACGACGTTTGTGATGTAGACGTCTTCCCGATCGAGGCAGATGGAGGCCAGCATCCGGTCGAGCAGCCGACCTGCTGCGCCGACAAAGGGCCTTCCTTGGAGATCCTCGTCTCGCCCCGGCCCTTCGCCGACGAACATCAGCGCCGCATCGGGCTTCCCTTCGCCGAGAACGGCCTTCGTCCGCGTTTCGCAGAGCTTGCAGGACGTGCAGCTTTGTACGCGTTGCCGAATGTCTTCCCAACTCACCTGCACGGCCACACCCCCTTTTTCGCGCTGCGTTTCGTTCAGTATAGCACAGCTCCGAAAAGCCCCGCAACGGCCACCCCGCGAGCGCCAAGCAAGGGTTGAACTTTGTTCAGACAAAAAAGGGATGATCCTTATGGTACGCGGGCGATTGATAATCGCCCCTACATCCCGATAGCCTTGTTTGTGCGCCTGTAGGGGCGATTATCAATGCGAATCAAGGGTTGGAACCCGCCACCCGAAAACAGGTTATCAAATCCGCTGTCGAAACGAGTTGGGGTTTCCCAAGCGGGCGATTGATAATCGCCCCTACACCC
>JAVBLF010000053.1:0-16060 GCA_031553675.1 Eubacteriales bacterium
CCCAAAAGCGTCACTCCACGAAACCCGGCGTCGAGAGATAGCGCTCGCCGGAGTCGGGCAGGACGACGACGAGCGTTTTGCCCTCGAAGTCGGGGCGGGCGGCGACGGTGCAGGCGGCTTGCAGCGCCGCGCCCGAACTGATCCCGACGAGAAGGCCGGTTTCGCGGGTGAACGCGCGCGCGTACGCAAAGGCGTCGGCATCGACGACCTGGACGATTTCGTCGACGACGGCGGGGTCGTAGATCGCCGGGACAAAGCCCGCGCCGATGCCCTGGATCTTGTGCGGGCTGGCCTGGCCGCCCGAGAGGACGGGGGAGGCGGCGGGCTCGACGGCGACGACGTGCAGTGCTGGGTTTTGGGCTTTCAGGAAGCGGCCCGTGCCGGTGATCGTGCCGCCCGTGCCGACGCTCGCGACAAAGCAATCGACGTCGCCGTCGGTATCCTCCCAGATCTCGGGGCCAGTCGTGTCGGTGTGGACTTGGGGGTTGGCGGGGTTTTCAAATTGCCCGAGCATCCGCGCGCTCGGGTCGGCGGCCGTGATGCGTTGGGCTTCGGCGATCGCGGCGGACATGCCGCCCGCGCCGGGGGTGAGCACGACTGTGGCGCCGAGGGCTTTGAGCAGGTTGCGGCGTTCGACGCTCATGGTGTCGGGCATGACGATCGTGATGCGGTAGCCCCGCGCCGTCGCGATCCAGGCCAAGCCGATGCCAGTGTTGCCACTGGTGGCTTCGACGATGTGGCCGCCGGGTTGGAGGAGGCCACGCGCTTCCGCATCGACGATCATGCCGAGAGCGGCGCGGTCCTTGACGCTGCCCATGGGGTTGAAGCTCTCGACTTTGGCGAGGACGCGCGCCTTGGCACCGTGGTGTTGGGCAAAGGCGCTCACGTCGACGAGCGGGGTGTGGCCGATCAGTTCACACGCGGATTTGGCGATGCGTGTCATGTCCTGCCTTCCTTTCCGTGCCGAAAACGTGCCCAACGGACACGTTTTCGAATCTTCACTTTGTTCACTTGGGTCGCTGCGTTTTCTCTGTTCTTCGGTTCACTGCACTTTTTCGCGGTCGCGCTCGCGGATCTCGACGCGGCGGATCTTGCCGCTGATCGTCTTGGGGAGCACGTCGACGTACTCGATCAGGCGGGGGTACTTGTAGGGGGCGGTGACGGTCTTGACGTGCTGCTGAAGCTCCTTCGTCAGTTCGTCGCTGCCCGCATAGCCGGGGGAAAGTACGATCGTCGCCTTGACGAGGAAACCGCGCGTCGGGTCGGGCACGCCGGTGACGGCGGCTTCGAGCACGGCGGGGTGCTCGAGCAGGGCGCTCTCGACCTCGAAGGGACCGATGCGGTAGCCGGACGACTTGATCACGTCGTCGGTGCGGCCGACGTACCAGAGGTAGCCCGATTCGTCCTTGTAAGCGGTGTCGCCGGTGTGGTAGAGGCCGTCATGCCAAACCTTGCGGGTCAGCTCGTCGTCGCGGTAATAGCCCGAGAAGAGGCCGAAAGGCTTGCCACCGCCCGCTTCGTCGGTGCGGATGCAGATCTCGCCCGTGACGCCCGCGCCGACCTCCTCTTCGTTTTCATCGACGACGACGACCCGATAGCCCGGCGAAGGAAGACCCATCGCGCCGACCCTCGTCTTCATGTAGGGGTGGCAGGTCACGCAGACGACGGTCGTCTCTGTCTGCCCAAAGCCTTCGAAGATCTCCAGGCCGGTGTGTTCTTTCCACTTGTGGAATACTTCGGGATTGAGGGCCTCGCCCGCTGTGCAGGCGTGTTTGAGCGCCGAAAGGTCGTAGTTCTCGATGCCGGCTTTGATCAGATAGCGGAACATGGTCGGCGGCGCGCAAAAGGTCGTGACCTTGTGGCGCTGCATCTTCTCGAGGATGTCGGCGGCGTCGAACTTGTCGAAGTCGTAGGTAAAGACGGCTGTCTCGCCCAGCCACTGCCCGTAGAGTTTGCCCCAAACGGCCTTGCCCCAACCCGTGTCGGCGATCGTAAAGTGCAGGCCGTCCGCCATGACGCGATGCCAATAGACGCCTGTCATGATATGCCCGAGCGGGTAGGTGTAGTCGTGCCAAACCATTTTGGGATAGCCCGTCGTGCCCGACGTGAAGTAGAGCAGCATCATGTCGCTGTTCTTCGTGGCATCGTCGCCGGTGGGACGCATCCAGCTTTCGCTGGCTTCCTCGAGGCAAGCGTCGAAGTCCAACCAGTCGCCGCCGGCTTTCTGGCCGCCCGTAACGGCCTTGAGGCGGAGGGTCGCACACTCGGGCGCGGCTTCGTCGACGATCTCTTTGACCTGGTGATCGCCCGTGCAGACAATCGCGCTGACGCTGGCGGCGTTGCAGCGGTAGACGAAGTCCTTGGTCGTGAGCAGGTGGGTGGCGGGGATGGCGACAGCGCCGATCTTGTGCAGGGCCGTCATGCAGAACCAGAACTGGTGGTGGCGCTTCAGCACGAGAAGCACCATGTCGCCCTTTCGGATGCCCTGGCTCCAGAAGAAATTGGCGGCTTTGTCGCTGTAGGTTTTCATGTCGCCGAAGGTAAAGCGGCGCTCCTGCCCTTCGCGGCCCACCCAGAGCATGGCGAGCTTGTCGGGTTTCGATGCGCCGAGGGCATCGACGACGTCGTAGCCAAAATTAAACGTGTCCGGTACGACGACTTTGTAATGGTCGCGAAAGTCTTTGAGGTCGGAGAATTCTGCGCGGCTGACGTATTGTTCAAACAGGCGTTTGTCTGGCATGGTATTCACTCCTCGTGCGTTCTTTCTATTTCATGACGACGGCGATGAAACGGGCGCGTTTGCCGTTCAGCGCTTTCATGGCGTGTGCGACGCCCGAGTCGAAGTAGATCGAGTCGCCCTCTTCGAGTTCATATACCATGTCGTTGAGGTAAAACTGCATGCTGCCTTCGACCATGTAGTTAAATTCTTGGCCTTCGTGGGCGTGAAGCACGGGGACTTCGACATCGTCCGGCTCGACAGCCACCATGAAGGGTTCGGCCTTTTTCTTGCGGAAGGTGTAAGCCAAATGCTTGTAGCTGTAGGCTTTGCGCCGCTCGATCGCGTAGCCCTGGCCCTTTCGGACGACGCAGGCGACGCTCAGTTTGGGCGATTCGCCGCTCATGATGTCCAATACGTCGACGCCCAGGATGTTCGCGACGTTGTAGAGGAAGCTGAAGGAAAAGTCCTTTTGTCCGGCCTCGTAGAGCTTCAGCTCCTCGATCGTCATGTCGCAGGCCTCGGCGAGCTGTTCGAGGCTGTAATCCATAATTTCGCGCAGCGCCGATATGCGCAGACCGATTTCTCTCAGTTGTTCTGTCATTTGGGAAGTCCTCCTGTCGTCAATCTGTGCGGGATGATGCGGGCAGCAGATGCGAAAAAAAACGCCGCGTCCACCAAAGGGACGCGACGTTGTCGCGCGTTACCACCCAATTTGTCTGCGCAAATGCGCAAACCGCTCATGAGGCTCCAACAAGCCTTCGCCGCTAACGGGGCTATCCGTGTGTTCTTAGTGGCCCATGGCGTTCAGAACGCATGCTCAAGAGGGATTTGCGCCGGATGCCGCCACTGGTTCGCACCGTCCACCAGCTCTCTGAAAACGGATCATTCCGCCGCCGTCTCTGTCGTCGCATTTTTGCAAGCGTATGAAATTGCATTCATTGTAACCGGATCTTTCGGCTTTGTCAAGCGCTCGCGCCCGTAATTTCGTTCATCAATTCGGCGTAGGCACAGGTTTGGCGGACGAGGGCAAATTTCATCTCGGTCGAAAACGCGATGGCGCTGCCGTCCATGGAGGCGACTTTTTCGAGTTCGTCGGCGCTTTTTTTGAGTTCCCCTTGCAGTGCCGTGCCGACTTCGCCCGTGCCGTTGAGGGCCTCGACGGGTTTGCGCGCGTCCTCGGCCAGGCTTTTGAGTTCGGTGCGCGCCTCGGCCTGGCTGATCTGCTTGCGGTCGAGATCAGTGCAGAGCGTATAGAGTTCGTCGCGCGCCGTCTGGAGGGCCTGGAACGCCGACTTGACCGACGCGAGCCCCTCGGCGCTCGCCGTGACGCGGAAGGCCGCGCCGGGCGCCTGGATGACGTAGACGCTCGCCTCGATGCCCTCGCTGTCCAGGAGCTGCTTGCGGACGGTTTGGGCGTCGGCCTCGTTCTGGTAGATCGACGCAAAGACGCGATAGAGATCTTTGTGATAGATGTAGCCGGCCGCGCCGCGCGTGCGGAGCTTGTCGGCCTCGGATTTGGCATTCTCCTCGTTCGAAAAAGCCCCCATTTGCAGCGCATAGCTCGTGAAGGCGTCGAGCTTGACCTCCTCGCTGCTCTCGCCGGACGAAGCGGACGGCGCCGAGACAGGCGTCTCCCCGTCGGCCGACGCGGGCGCGCTCGGTTCGCCGCCGGGAAGCAGGGACAAGCTGTTTCCGTCGCTCGCCACGGCTTCGTCGGGCGCGGGATCCGTGCCATCGCCGGCGCTGCCCAGCACGCTGCCTTCGACGGAAGCCGTCGGCACCTTGCTCAAAAGCTGGTCCTCCGGCTTGCTCCTCTCGCTCAGGCTGCGGAATATCGGCGCGATGACCTTTTCGGCGATGTAGTTGCCCGCCGTCGTCGCCAACGCGATGTAAATGCACACCCCCAGGATGATCAGCACCAAAAACGCCCGCGCGGCTTCGGGGCGCACACGCCGCCTTCCTCTCTTGTTCATCGTTCGTCTCCTCCTTGCACGCATCCGCCGTGTTCTATCACATCTTATTCACAGACATGGGACAAGAGAACCAGCAGATCGATCGAGAGCCCATTTCGCATCTCCGCGCGCGATGCGAAACGGGCTCCGCAAGGCATCAAGTGAAGATGAGCTGCCCCTCGTAGGCATCCTCCTCGACAGCCACCTTGAAATTGGGGAGAAAGAGGTCTTTGTCCGACAGCATGGCCGGACGTTCGGGCCAGCGGATGGCCAGTTCGGGGTCGTCGAAACGAATGCCCGCCTCAGCCGCGGCGTTGTAGGGTTCGCTGACGTGATAGAGCAGTTCGGCCTCATCGCTCATGGTCAGAAAACCGTGGGCGCAGCCCTTGGGAATGTAAAGCTGGCGTTTGTTCTGGTCGGAGAGCATGGCGCCCACCCAGCGCCCGAACGCGATCGAATCGCGCCGCATATCGACCGCGACGTCGAAGACCCGCCCACGCACGACCCGCACCAGTTTATCCTGCTCGAAGGGCGGGCGCTGGAAGTGCAGCCCCCGCAGCACGCCGCGCTTGGAGAGCGACTGGTTAACCTGCACGAAGGCACACTCGATCCCCACGGCAGAAAACGATTCGGACGACCAGGCTTCGAAAAAGTGGCCTCGGTTGTCATGGTGAACCTGCGGTTCGACGAGGATGACGCCTGGAATCTGCGTCGATGTAAATCGGAACTTAGACATCGCTTGCCTCCTCGCTCAGCGCCAACAGGCGCCGTCCGTAGTCGCTCGAAGCGCATTCGCCCGCGATCGCCGCCAGCCTGGCCGCGCTGATCCAGCCCTGACGCGCGGCGACCTGCTCGATGCAGCCGAGGTGTTGGCCGCTCTTGGCCCGATCGGCGACGAGGTTGATCGCCGCGAGTAGACCCGACACCGTGCCCGTGTCGAGCCATCGCGTCGATTCGGGCAGCGCGATCGCCGACAACTCGCCCGTCTCGAGGTAAGTGCGGTTCAGATCGGTGATTTCCAGCTCCCCCCGCGCCGAAGGCCGAAGCTGTTCGACGCGCTCAGAGACGCCGGGCGGATAAAAATAGAGCCCGGGCACGGCGCATTGACTGCGCGGCTGCGCGGGTTTTTCTTCGAGGCTCAGGACGCGCCCGTCGTCCGCGATCTCGACGACGCCGAATTCCTGTGGGTGTTCGACCGGCACGGCATAGACGATCGCGCCCTTCCCTTGCCTTCCTTGCGCCAGGCTGGCTGCAAACGCCCCGCCATCGTCGATCGCCGGAAGAAAGAGGTTGTCGCCCAGGATGAGCGCGACGCGTTCGTCCTTCGCAAAGCCACGCCCGATGCGCAGCGCGTCCGCAATGCCCACGGCGAAAGGCTGCGCGGCGTATCGAATTTCCATGCCCAAAGCGCTGCCGTCGCCCAGCAGCGTCGCAAAGGCGGGCAAATCGTTCGGGTTGCTGATGACGAGCACTTCGCGGATGCCTGCCTCCATCAGCGTCGCCAGCGGGTAATAGAACATCGGCTTGTCATAGATCGGAAGTAGCTGCTTCGACACGGCCAGCGTTACCGGATACAGGCGCGTACCGTGCCCGCCAGCCAATAGGATTCCCTTCACATTCCAACACCTCGCCCTTTTTCCGAGCGTCGGTTCAGGACGATTCCACGGCCTCGACGCGATCCAAAAGCTCGGATTGTACTTGATCATATGCGGCGAGAATCCGCGCTATCACTTGGCTTTCGCGGTATTGTGAGCGCAGGATCGAACGCCCTGCGCGGCCAAGCTCGTGGCGCGCTTCGGGCCATTCGAGCAGAATTTCCATGTTGATCGCGAGTCCTTCCGCGTCGCCCACCGGAGAAAGAAGGCCGCTTCGTCCATGCGCGACAATCTCGCGCGTGCCGGGCGCATCGGTGGCGACGACAGGCAAACCCAGCGCCATCGCCTCCATGACGATGCGCGGGACGCCTTCTTTGCGCGACGGCAAGACGAGCGCATCACAGCCGCTGAGAAGGCGGTGCACGTCCTTTCGAAAGCCCAGCAGCACGATCCGATCCCGCGCCGGGCTGTTCTCGATCGCCCTCTGTAAGCGTTTGGCATAGCGCCCCCCCAGGCCCAGATTTTCCCCGGCGAGCACCGCGACCGCATTGCCGTTTTCGGCGCAGAGCTTTTCGAACGCGCGCAGGAAGACGAAATGCCCCTTGACCGGCTCCCAGCGCGCAAAAAACGCGAACGCCACCTGCTCCGGCTGGAGGCCGAGCTCGTCGCGAACGGCCGCCCGATCGGCGGCGGCTTCGACGGCCTCGATGTCGATGCCGTTGCCCTCGAAACGCAGCGGCGCGGCAAAGTGCGCCTTTCGCATGGTCAGCATGTTTTCGCGGTTCTGGGACAAAACGGCCACACTCTGCCGCGCGGCAAAGCGCTCCATCGCCAGCGAGAATCGAAAGAAGAGCGGCCTTTGGCTGTCGTAAAAGGGCAAACCGTGAACGGTGTGCATGCAGGGGATGCCCGCGATCCGTGCGGCCATGCGTCCCACGAAGCCCGCGACGCTGCTGTGCGTGTGGACGAGGTCGGGCTTGAGCTTGCGCATGAGGCGGACGAGCTGCACGAGCGCCTTTGCGAGCCGAAACGGTCGAAGCGATCGCGGTATCTCGGCCGGAAAAAACGAGAACGGACACATGACGCCCGAGGCGCTGGACGCCGCCGCCGTGTACACGACGACGCCCGCCTCTTGCAGCCCGCGCAGTTTGCCCGCCATCAGCGTTTCGATGAAAAATTGCGTGTTGGCGACGTGCAGCACGCGCATGCCCGCACAGGCCCGCTCCGATTTCGGCACCGCTGCCTTCCGCCAATCGCCCCACGCGTCGAACTGCGGCGCGATCGACGCGCTGTATTCTTCGCGGCTTCGCGTTCGCCTGTTTTTTCCGCATTCTTCCATCAAAAAAAGCCCCTTTCGCATGGATGCACCAAATTTCGGTGCATTGAGTATGCGCAAAAGGACATTTTTTCAGCCCATGCGGGGCATGCGTTTTTGGATTTAGGCGGGATCTTCCGGGTCTTCTCCGCGGTTGTAGCGTTCCAGCACCGTGCCGGCCTCGTCAAAGATCTGGAGCGAAAATGCGTCGGGGTAGCCCTCGTCGTAGACGACACGCGCGACGCCCGCGTTGACGATCATTTTCGCGCAGATGACGCAGGGCTGGTGGGTGCAGTAGAGGGTGGCACCGTCGATCGAAACGCCGAGCTTGGCGGCCTGGATGATGGCGTTTTGTTCGGCGTGGATGGCGTAGCAGATCTCCTGGCAGGTGCCCGAGGGGATGTTCTGTTCGCGGCGCAGGCAGCTTTTGCGTTCGGCGCAACTGAGCAGCCCGCTCGGCGCGCCGTTGTAGCCGGTCGTGAGGATGCGTTTGTTTTTGACGATGATGGCGCCGACCTTGCGGTTCTCCTGGTAGCAGCTCGACCACAAAGCGATCGCGTGCGCCAGATCCATAAAGCGGTGATCCCATTTGTTCAAAGTACTTCGCCGCCCTTCTCATGCCGCTCGCGGGCACGTCGCGCGACGTGCCGAAGCGTTCTCTACGTATTATATCACAGCGAACGGGCGGATTGTCAAAAAGCAGGAAACGCGAAGAATCCGGAGAAATCCGAAGAGATTCGAATATAATCGATGCAGAATGGAGATTATGAGTCTATTCGCAGCTTGCGGGGGAATGCCCTTTCGACTATTATTTTCATTGTTAGCACTCGACGATATGGAGTGCTAACAGCCAATCATCCCCCTGACATCCCCTTGTTGAGGCAATCTCACACCCAATCGAGTTGATGAACGCAACAATCCAATTGTGAACAGGAGGCCGAACCCATGAACATCAAACCCCTGAGCGATCGCGTCGTACTCATGAACGAAGAAGCCGAAACCACCACGGCCGGTGGCATTGTTCTCCCGGGCAGCGCCAAAGAAAAACCCCAGGTCGCCGTCGTCAAGGCCGTGGGCCCCGGTGGCGTCGTCGATGGAAAAGAAATCACCATGTACGTCAAAGAAGGCGACCGCGTCATCTACTCCAAGTATGCCGGCACCGAGATCAAATACGATGGCGATGAATTCATCATCGTCCGCCAGAACGACATCCTCGCGATCGTCGAGTAAGGCGCTCGAATCGCGTTCACGTTTTTCGACATGAATTTGTAAGGAGGACCCCACCATGGCCAAACAACTCAAGTACGGCGACGACGCTCGCCGCGCTCTCGAAGCCGGCGTCAACGCGCTGGCCAATACCGTCAAGATTACGCTCGGCCCAAAAGGCCGCAACGTCGTCTTGGAAAAGAAGTACGGCGCACCCCTGATCACCAACGACGGCGTGACGATCGCGAAGGAAATCGAAATCGAAGATCCGTTCGAAAACGTCGGCGCTCAGCTCGTCAAGGAAGTCGCGACGAAGACGAACGACGTCGCCGGCGACGGCACGACGACCGCTACCCTCCTCGCCCAGGCAATCGTCCACGAAGGCCTCCGCAACCTCGCTTCGGGCGCCAACCCCATGATCCTCAAGCGCGGCATCGAAAAGGCCGTCATCGTGGCGGTCGAAGGCCTCCAGAAAAACTCCAAGCCCGTCGAAGACAAAAAGGCCATCGAGCAGGTTGCTGCCATCAGCGCCGACAGCCCCGAGATCGGCAAGCTGATCTCCGAAGCGATGGAAAAGGTCTCCAAGGACGGCGTCATCACCGTCGAAGAGTCCAAGACCATGCTGACCGAGCTCGACGTCGTCGAAGGCATGCAGTTCGACCGCGGCTATCTCTCGGCCTATATGGCGACCAATCCCGAAAAGATGGAAGCCGTTTACGATAACCCCTACATCCTGATCACCGACAAGAAGATCAGCAACATCCAGGAAGTGCTGCCTCTGCTCGAAAAGATCGTGCAGGCCGGTCAAAAACTCCTGATCATCGCCGAAGACGTCGAAGGCGAAGCGCTGGCCACCCTCATCCTCAACACGCTGCGCGGCACCTTCAAGTGCGTCGCCGTCAAAGCCCCCGGCTTCGGCGACCGCCGCAAGGCCATGCTCGAAGACATCGCCGTCCTCACCGCCGGCACCGTCATCTCGAGCGACCTCGGCATGGAACTCAAGGACGTCACGCTCGATCAGCTCGGCCGCGCCCACCAGGTCAAGGTCGACAAAGACAACACGACGATCGTCGAAGGCGCCGGCACCAGCGAAGCCATCAAGGCCCGCATCGCCGCCATCAAGGCACAGATCGAAGTCACGACGAGCGATTACGACAAAGAAAAACTCCAGGAACGCCTCGCCAAGCTCTCGGGCGGCGTCGCCGTCATCAAAGTCGGCGCGGCCACCGAAGTGGAAATGAAGGAACGCAAGATGCGCATCGAAGACGCGCTGGCCGCCACCCGCGCCGCCGTCGAAGAAGGCATCGTTCCGGGCGGCGGCGTGGCCCTGCTCAACGTCTCCGAAAACGTCCGCGCCGTACTGAACACCGTCGAAGGCGACGAACGCACCGGCATCCAGATCGTGCTGCGCGCCCTCGAAGAGCCGGTTCGCCAGATCGCCAACAACGCCGGACTCGAAGGCAGCGTCATCGTCGAGCGCATCAAAGAGAACAACACGCCCGGCTTCGGCTTCGACGCGCTCAAGGGCGACTACGGCGACATGGTCGAAAAGGGCATCCTCGACCCGACGAAGGTCGCTCGCAGCGCGCTGCAAAACGCCGCTTCGATCTCGGCCATGCTGCTCTCGACCGAAAGCCTCGTCTGCGACATCCCGCAGCCCCCGGCAGCCGCGCCCGCTATGCCCGGCGGCGGCATGGACGGCATGTATTAAGCAAACACCTGACTCTAAAAAAGTGGCCGAAAGGCCACTTTTTCTGTCCATTGAGATGTCGTCGTTTCACGATCGGATGGCAGCGAGCGATTCGACCGTGAGCGTCAAACAAGCGCGCCCCTATCCCATACCTACCCATATTCGCCTAGAAGAAAAATATGAAATAACTCAATATTCATCGAAGCGTGGATTTTCTGATTTCAATATGTTATGCTTATATGGATTGGGAATATTTGCGGTATCGAGTGGGCTTTGCTCATCTGATGTCGTCAGCTCATAATTTTTCAACAGGAAGTTTTATTTATGAACATCAATTTATCAAATGTCTTCGTAAAATTCATTTTGTCAAAAATACAAAGATATGATCATGAAAAATATTGGAAAATGAGAAGCGAGGTCACCAATCCGCTGTCAAAAAAACCAAAATGGCTGCGGTATATTTACTTGTATAAAATTAAAAAATCGGATACGTTTCATAACGCATCGATGGGAACCGATATGGGGCAAGGGGCGGAATTTGCCACAGCACCAAAGCTACTACATGGCTTAAGTGGCATCTTTATTGGACATTCAGCCAAAATTGGAGCAAACGTGACAATATGTCAACAAGTATCAATTATGCAAGGTAACGAGGGTTTGCCTGTTATCGGGGACAACTGTTTTATTGGCGCTGGCGCTAAAATTTTAGGTCATGTGAAGATCGGAGACAATGTAACCGTTGGAACAAATGCTGTTGTAACAAAAGATGTACCGCCCAATTGCACCGTGGCTGGCGTTCCTGCTAAGCCAGTCACCCATCAATAACACTTCGCGGGAATCTACCGAAGCGGGTTTCCGGATAGGTCTAATGATCTTAGAGCCTGTTTCGTATCTCGCCTTTGATGGATTTTTGCGTGGGATTTTTGTCAGGCGAGGAAGCGACAACGACGCAAAATCGAAGCATTTTTGCTAGGAGGCGGTGACAAAGCATGGCAGAAATCCCACCAAAAAGGCGCAAAGTGGAGATGCTAAACAGGCTCTTAGCACCGATGCCGCGTCAACGCCTGGGCATGGCGACGCTGAACATCCCAAATTCGCGGATGTCATAGCGCGTCGCGTCGAAGAGATCCGTTTCGTAGTCGCGCAGAAGATACGCTGCGTTGGGGTTCTCGGGGACGCCACTCGCGCCGAAGTCGACGACCTGGTAGCGCTCGTGGAAGGGCAGCCACACCTCGCCGTCGGTGCCGCGCGCATCGGCCCTGCCTTGAAAGTAGAGCGCGTCGGTCTTGTTGTAAAACATCATCAAAATGATCGAAGAGTCAGGCGAGTACCAATCTTTCGGATACGCCGTCAAGTAGATCGTCTTCGGGTTCTGGCGCTCGGCAAAGGCCAGCGCATCGCCATACCCTGTGGCATTCTCACGCGCCATGATCGCGGCGTGGTCGGTAAAGTATTGCGCCGTGAAACCCGCAAAAGACACGCCGTACAGCACCGCGACGATCGCCGCCGTCGCGCGCGGCCAAGCGCAGTCCATCAGCGCGTTCACACCCAGCGCACAGAGCAAGATCAACGGATAAAAGATCAGGTTGACGCGGTTGATGTTGATGCCGTTGAACACGAGCGCCACCAAAAGCCCCACGATCAACCATGCCAGCAGCGCGAAACGACCTGCGCGGGCTGCGGCATCGGCTTCTTTTCGGGGGGTGAGGCCAAAGCAGAGCGTCACCAAGCCCAGCGCCGCAAACGGCATCGCGAACAGATAGATCGTGCCGTAGGCCGGAATGGCATTGTGCGCCCAAAGCGGCTTTTGCAGGATCACGACGTCGAGCAGTGAATGCGCGTTGGCGTAAAGCTGCGCGACCTTGTCCTGGGCAAAGAAGAGGATGTCGTTCACGCGCATGCTGTCCGGAAAGTAGGGGATCGTGAACGGCCCCACACGCAAGCTTGGCAGCGAGAGCGCATTGATCAAGCTCATCGCGTAGATCGGCCAAGCGATCAGCGCATAGACGCCCAGGCAGATCAGGGCTTCGCGCAGCTTGATGCGCCGCGTGGCGAGCAAAAACACGCAGATCGCCAGCAGCAGCAACGGCACCGCAAAGATTGCGATCCCATAGCAGTACATCGCCAGCCCGAAAAAGACCATCGCGATGTACAGAAAACCCCTTCGTTCCACGCCGAGGGTCAGCACATACACGCCCGCCAACAGCACGTGCGGGAAAAGGTTGCAGTCGAGCGCCCAACGGCTCTGCATGATCTGCCACGGGTTGATCGCGGCGAGAAACAACGCGATCAACGCCGCCCGCCGCCCAAAGATCGCCCGCGCATACAGGTAGACGAGCGCGATCCCGACGAGGCTGGCCACCAGCATCGGCAGCCGCGCCGACACGACGCTCAGCCCCAACGCCTTGATGAACGGGATCGTCGCATAGCTGAGCAGCACGCTCATCTGCCCATAGCCCCATGCCGTGAAGTGCAGCGGCCAGCTCATGCCAAAGCGATCGGTGCCGTGCTGTGCGAGCGCGTTCGCCTCGACAGCCCCCATCGCGCCGTCCTGGTTCATGCCGCCCGGCACGCTCCCAAACGCGTAGCCGCGCACAGCCAGCGCAATCACGACCGCCAACACCGCCCACAAAACATACGCGCGCCGCGACAGCTTGCCGTCACTCTTCATGCGCTTCTTTTTGTCCTGGGTCACAAATCCCGCGATCGGCAGGCATACGCAGAGCGCCGCCGCGACGTAAAAAAATACGGTGTTAACCACGATTGCCTCCGGCGGCTTCTTTTTTTGTAAAAAAAGAAGCAAAAAAACTTCTGTATGTCCCCGGAATTTCCGCCACGCGTATGGCGAAAATTCCGAAGCGTTCTCCCTACAAAGCGAGCGCTGCCCGGTGCAGGCTCGGTGTGATCCCTACAATATGCGCGAATGGCCGTCAATGCGCACGTTCACCGCCGCGCGTTTCAGCGACGATGTAGCGCGGACGCCGTTTGACTTCTTCGTAGATGCGCGCGAGGTAAAGGCCGATGACGCCCAGGCTGAACATGATGATGCTTCCCATGATCAGGAGGATGAGGATCACCGTCGTGAAGCCTGCGATCGCCTGGCCAGACAGTTTCATGTACACGGTTTGGATGCCCATCACGACCGAGAACAGAAAGAACACCCCGCCGCAAAAGGTCACGAACTGCATCGGCAGCGTCGAGTAGGCCGCGATGGCGTTGAGGGCGAGCTTGGTCAGGGCTCTGAGCGACCAGCGCGTTTGGCCTTCGTCGCGCGCGGGAACTTCGAATACGACCTCCGCCGTCCGATAGCCCACCCAACCCGACATTGCGCGGAAAAAGGTCTGGCGTTCCGGCATGTCGAGCAGGCTGTCGAGTGCGGCACGGCTCATGAGCTTGAAGTCGGATGCGTTGCGCAGGTCGAGGCCGCTCGTCACCTGGAGCAGGCCATAAAACAGCTTCGCGCCCCATCGGTGCAGCAGCGGTTCTTTGCCACGCATGGATTTCTTGGCCTGCACGACATCGACATCGCCCGCCCGATAGACCGACAACATCTCGACGAGCACGCCTGGCGGATGCTGCATGTCGCAGTCCATCACAGCCGCGCAATCGCCTCGAGCCGCCTTCAAACCGGCGAAGATCGCGCCCTCCTTGCCGAAGTTTCGGCTCAGCCGGATCGCGCGGATCGATTCGTCGCGCTCGCAAAGCGCACACAGCTTGTCCCATGTCCCGTCGCTCGAACCGTCATCGACAAAGATCAGCTCGAAAAGCTCGCCCGCTTCACCCAAGACACGGGCGATCTCGCGCGCGCAACGCTCGACGTTCTTCTCCTCGTTCCAGGCCGGGACGACGACGGATACCATACGGATACGCAAATCCTTTCTTTTTGTGGCGATGCCCAAAGGCCAAGTTTTGCGCATCGCGCACGACCTTTGGAACACACGACTTTAAGCGTCGGCGATGTAACGCGTCTCATCGGAATGGTCGCCCTGATCCAGGCGACCATTCCGGGGCGCCGCAGGCGTACAAAAGTTCTTTTGCTACTTTTCTTACAAGAAAAGTAGAGGAAACCTTCCCGAAAAGTAGAGCCCCCCGTCACTTCCCCGCAACCTGTAGCCCCTCGACGAGGGCGCTGGGCGCGGCGACGTTTTGGAGGCCGAAGCGAAGATCGTTGCCGGGGGCGACGAGTTGTTGCAAGAGGTCGAGAAAGCTTCCCGCGAGCGCGATTTGTTCAACGGGCCTCGCCAAGACGCCACGCTCGACGGTGAAACCGCGCGCCAGTAGGGAAAACGAGCCCGCAACTGCATTCACGCCCGCGTGGAGTCCGGAAAGGTCGGTGATATAGAGGCCGTTTTGCATCTGGTGAAACAGGGAGTCGCGCGAAGCGTTGCCGGGGGTGAGCAAGAAACCGTGCGGCGCGACGCCGATCGGCGACGCGACGGAGCCTTTGGCTGCATGGCCTGTCGTTTGGGTGCCGGCTTTTCGGGCGGTTTTGCGGTTGTGCAGGAAGGTTTCGAAACGTCCGGCCTCGACGATGGTGTGGCGTTCGGTCGGGACGCCTTCCGCGTCAAAGGCTGCGTGGAAGAGCGACGCGGGGTGGCGCGGGTCATCGACAAGCGTGACGGCCGGAGACGCGATGCTTTCACCCTCACGATGGGCAAGCAGTGAAAAGCCTTTTTGCGCGGCCTCGGCGCTGAAGAGCGACAGAAAGGCCGACAAGAGATCGATCAGGGCGTCGGACTTCAGCACGACGTCGTAGCGCCCGCTCGGAACGCTCTGCGCGCCGAACTGGGCGAGCGCGTCTTCGGCGGATTCGCGGGCGATGCGGTCGAGATCCAGCGCTTCGGGGCAGCGCGCGATGTCGTAGGCAAAGCCGTTTTTGACTTCGCCGTTTCGTTCGGCGATCGGCGAGCAATAGGCGATCGCGAAGCCGTGCTGCTGCGCGACGGAGAGGCCGAGGGAGTTTCGGATGGCGGAGCGCGAAAGGCTGGTCGAGACGGCGCAGCTTTCCAGACGGACGATCGCGGGGTCTTGCGCCAGTGTGGCGCGTTCGAGGGACCGAGCCAGCGCGATCTTGTCGTCGGCGCTGCTCGCGATCAGGCGATCGTCGACGGGGGGCAGCGTTTCGTAGTGGGGCGCGCCCTCGTAAAAGCGCATGAAGGGGGCATCCTCGTTTTCGACGTTCGCAGCGTTTTCGACGGCGCGCGCCAGAAGCGCGTTTGGGTCTTGGTCGGGATGCTCGCTGTAGGCGTAGCCGATCTGGCCGCAGTCGGCGCGGAGGCATACGCCACCGGTCTGGCTGAGGGAAAAGTCGTCGATTTCGCCGTCCTGGAGCCGGACACGGAAGGACTGGCTTCGAGCCGCGTAGATCTCGACGGCGTCAGCGCCGCCTTTGTGGCCGCGCAGCACGGCGTCCCAAGCGTTGAGATCGAGTGCGGGCCATGTGTTCAGGTCTTTCGTCATCAAAGCGCTCCCCCCTTTCCGCCGACCGTCATCTGTGTCACGCGAATGCGCGGCTGGCCGACGTTCGTCGGGACGCTGCCGCTGAGCGAGCCGCACATGCCCGCGCCCATCCACATCCGCGTA
>JAVBLF010000040.1:0-8352 GCA_031553675.1 Eubacteriales bacterium
TTCTTTTTTTTTCCTGCACATTTGGGTTTTATTCTTTTGTGCGGGGTGCTTTCTAAACTCCCCCACACTTCCTGTTTGGTTTTTTGGGGCGCTGGTGGGGGTTATTAACACCCCCCCGCTGCAACAGAATGGCCTTTCGACACGTTGCGGATTGTAACGCTTGATTCGCATTATCAATCGCCCGTTGCGGCAAAACAGCCTCACGATATGTTAAGTTAGTAACGCTTGATTCGCATTGTTAATCGCCCGCTGCAACGAAACGGCTTCGCGTTAGGTTAGCACCCCTGATTCGCATTGTCATTCTACATACGCGCAAGGCCCTGCGACGACACATTTTCCGCAGACTTCACAGTCGTCGTACTGGGGAAAGCGCCGACTGTTTTCGATGCAACGCGCGAAGCAGCGCTGTTTGTCCATCGATTCGGGCGAGAGAGCATGCGCCGGGCATTGTTTTTCGCAGACGCGGCAACCGCCGTTTCGGAAGTAAAGGCAGGGCTCCTCGGAGCTGCGCTGTCCCGGCGTCAAAGCAGCCGCCGTGATCGCGCTGCCGTAACGCCCCGCACCGCCGCGCGGCGTGATCAACATGTGGTTCAGCCCGAAACGTCCCAGACCGGCGACGAAAGCAGCGCTTCGGTGCGACCAGGCGCACGCGAGCGTAACGCGGTCAAAGGCAGCGGTCGGCGGGATGGTCGCGGCGGCCACACCGGCTTCCCTCAGATGGTCCGCCACTGCGCCGCTGACCGAAGCGAGCAGTCGGTTCAGGGTGTCGTAAGACTCCGCCCAGAGCAGAGAAGGGTCATCGCCCTCTCGATTGCTTTCGACGACCTCGCGCGAAAAGGGCACGAAGAACGAGATGACGCTCTTGGCGTCTGTGAGGATGTCGCGGGGGTGGAGATGGTGTTCGCCGACGACGGCCCGAATTTCGTCGTATAGCGGGTCGTCCGCCGCAGAAAAACCGACGATCGGTTCGCGAAAGAGCGATGCCCGTTCCGAGGAAGCGACTTCCTTGCGAATGACATCGATGATGCCTTGCTCCAGATCCATCGTGTACCGCCTTTCAGCCGCGCGTATGGGCGCAAGCCTCACCATACTGTGCGCGTACAAAAGCCATCAGGCCAGCCGCCGCCGGGGAGAGCGCCTGTTTTTCCAGCGTGACCATGTAGAGTTTGCGAAAGAGGCTGGGGTGATCGATCGGGAAAGCGCGCACGAGTCCGACGCGTTCGAAGGCGGCGACGGCCTCGAGCGAGAGGATCGAGATGCCCAGCCCTTCGCTGACCGAGTGCTTGATGCTCTCGGGGTCGTCCATCGTCGCGGCGACAGGGAGATGCGCGATGTCGATGCCGATCGACTCGAAGTAGCGTTCGGTTTCCTTGCGTGTGCCCGAACCCGATTCGCGCAAGATGAAAGGTTCCGTTCGAAAGAGCGCGGGATCCCAAGTCGCCATTTGGTCGAACTTTCCGTGGGCAGGTGTGATCACGACGAGGCGGTCGTTCCAAAACGGCTCGTAGCGGCAGTGTTTGGACGGGATGATCGTGCCGGTGAACCCGATCTCGGCCTTGCGTTCGAGCAGGTACTGCACGACCTTTTTGCTGTCGCAGCGCAAGACGTGAAAGCTGACGTCGGATTCGCATTTTCGAAAGGCGGGCAGGATGTTGGGCAACACGTATTGCGCCGGTATGGTCGAAGCCCCGATCGTGAGCAGGCGTTCTTTGCGTTTGCCGTCGGGCAGAAAGAGACGCAGGGCGTTGTCCCGCAGTTGGAGCATATCGCGGGCGTAGTCGTAGAGCAGCAGGCCGCTCTCGGTGGGGAGGACTTCCTTATAGGTGCGCAGAAAAAGCTTGGATTGGAGTTCGTTTTCCAGCGACTTGATGTGGGCGCTCACCGTCGGTTGGGTCAGGTAGAGTTTTTGCGCCGCCTTCGAAAAACTCCGTTCGTTGACGACCTGCACGAACACGTCGAGCTGTTTGAGATCCATCAGTCTCATCCTTTCGGGTTCGCAAGTGTGCGGGCATCTCCCAACTTCTTGGTCACGCGTTTGCGGTCGAGGTATTCGAGGAGGGCGACGGCATATTTGCGCGAAGTCCCCAGCGCGTCGCGAAATTCGGCCAGCGTGATCGAACCGTGCGCGGCGACGTGCGCTTGCAGAAGCGCGATTGCGCGTTCAAACGCGTCGCGGTGCATGTGGATCTGCGGCGCGAGGGGCAACAGTTTGCCGTCCTCGACGAAAGCGTCGAGCACTTGCTTGGCGTCTTTGGCTTGCTTGGGAAAGAGGTCGAGCACGTCCTGGGTCGTGGGCGGCTCGAAAGCGCCTTCGAGGTAGCAGGTCTCGATTTTCGCGGCGATGGCCGCCTTTTTTTCGTCGTATTGCACGGTGAAACCGGCGAGCGCCACGCGGCCGTTTTCGAGCCGGATTTTCTCCTGCCGCGCAAAAAGAGCCAGCACCGCCAAGCGTTCGGCTGCTTCGGCGCGGGGCAGGAAGTGCGCCCGCAGTTCATCCACGCGCAGACCGCTCTGGAGCGGTTGGGCGGCGTGGTGCGCTTCGAGGAGGGCTCGCAATTTGTCCCAAAGCTGTCCGGCGTAGGCGCTGTGGATGTCAACGTCGTCGGTCAGCGGGTCGATCGCGCCCGACGCGACGAAACCGTCGCGCAGCGCCGCGAAGTCGCCGTCCGACAGGGCGAGCGCCGTTTGCACATCGCGTCGAGGCGCGAAATGGGCGCTCCCTTCGTAGAATAGCGCGAGCGCCTTGTCCTCGAGCGAGCCGCTTTCCTTGGCGGCCAAGCGCTCGAGCACGGCGTCGTCGTGGCGGCGGTGCTTGGCAGGTTGCTCGCTCAGGATCGTGCCGCCCCCCACCGTCTCGACCGGCGAATAAAAGCGCAGCACGAAGCGATCGCCTGCCTTGACAGCGACGGGCTCGGTGAAGCGGAGCTGCGCAAAACCCTCCTCGCCTGCATGTAGCACATCGCCTTCCAGCAGCACGATCTTGCAGAGGGCGTCGCGCGCGCCATGGTAGAAGTGCAGGCGCGAACCGCTCCGGATTTCGCGCGGGCAGCCGGACAGGATGCGCGCTTTGACGTCGAGCATGCGCGTGGGCTTGAGCGCGCCCGGCGGCGCGAGGACATCGCCCCGATCGACTTCGGTCTTCTTTACGCCCGCGAGGTTGACGGCGACGCGTTGTCCGGCAAAGGCGCGTTCGGCGTCTTCGCCGTGAACCTGGAGGTTGCGCGCCCTCGTCAGCATGCCGCCCGGGTAGATCGCGATCTCCTCGCCCTCTTTGAGGCTGCCTTCCACGAGTGTGCCCGTGATCACGGTTCCAAAGCCGTCAACCGAGAATACGCGGTCGATCGGAATGCGAAACGGAAGCGCGGCGTTCTTTTCGCGCACGCCATCGAGGGCTTCGAAGATCGCGTTTTGCAGCGCGGGTATCCCCTCCCCCGTCGCCGCCGAAACGCGATAGACGGGCGCGCCTTCCAAAAAGGTGCCGGATACGCGCTCTTTCGCCTCCTCTTCCACCATGTCGATCCAATCCGGCTCGGCCAGGTCGCTCTTGGTCAGCACGATGAAGCCGCTCGGGATGTCGAGCAGCGACAGGATGCCGAGGTGCTCGATCGTCTGGGGCATGAAGCCTTCGTCCGCCGCGACGACCAGCAGCACCAAATCCATGCCGCCGACGCCCGCCAGCATGTTTTTGATGAAGCGTTCGTGGCCCGGCACGTCGATGATGCCCGCCCGACCGCCGCCGGGGAGGTCGAGGTAGGCGAAACCCAGCTCGATCGTGATGCCGCGCTTTTTTTCTTCGATCAGGCGATCGGTGTCGATGCCGGTCAGCGCCTTGATCAAGAGCGTTTTGCCGTGATCGACGTGTCCGGCTGTGCCGATGATGCTGTGCTTGCGTTGCATCTCAATCACACCTCCTCCAACACGCGCGAACAAGCCTGCGCGACACAATCGATCATCGCCGGCGGGATGGTGCGCACGTCGAGCCAATAGCGGTCCTTGTGGATGCACCCGACGACGGGACATGGCCCGCCGCGCATGCGGGCATCGAAGGCGTCGAGCGAGAGACCGTCGGGACGGATCGCGACGGCGCGGGACGGGATCGTCTGGCCGGGCACCGACCCGCCGCCCACCTGCCCTTCCGAGGGGAGAACGCAGGCGTCGAGTTTGGGGTGGCGTTCGACGATCGCCGCGAGAAGGGCTTGCGCCCTTTCCTCCAGCTCGCCTTCGCTGGCGTTCAGCATCTCGAGTACCGGTATCTGGCGTGCCGTCACTGGATCGCGGTAGGCGCGCAGCGTCGTCTCGAGTACGGCAAGCGTCAGCTTGTCGATGCGGACAGCGCGGGCGAGTGGGTGGCGCTTCATGGCTTCGATCGGCGCTTTTCGGCCGACGGCGATGCCCGCCTGTGGCCCGCCGAGCAGCTTGTCGCCGCTGAAACACACGACGTCCGCCCCCGCCGCCAGGCCTTCACAGGCGGTCGGTTCATCGAAGGGCAAAAGGTCGGGCAGATGGCCCAACGCACCGCTCCCGAGGTCGTAGAGCAGCGGGATGCCGCGTGCCTTGGCGAGCCTGGACAGTTCTGCGACGCCGACCTCCTCCGAAAACCCCACGATCTTGAAGTTGCTCGTATGCACCTTGAGGATGGCGCCGCAGCGCTCGGGGTCGATGGCCGTTTCGTAATCGGACAGGCGTGTCTTGTTCGTCGTGCCGACCTCGATCAGATGGCTGCCACTCTCGCGCAGGATGTCGGGCACGCGAAATTGCCCGCCGATCTCGACGAGTTCGCCCCGCGAAATGATCACGTCCTTGCCGCGCGTCAAGGCGGAGAGCATGAGCAACACGGCGGCGGCGTTGTTGTTGACGGCCATACCCGCTTCCGCACCGGTCAGTTTCGTCAACAGTCCTTCGACGTGGCTGTGGCGGCTGCCCCGTTCGCCCGTCGCCAAGTCGTATTCGAGCGTCGAATAGCCGCCCATCGCTTCGGCGAGGCCGTTCATTTGTTCCATCCCCAGCGGCGCGCGCCCGAGATTGGTGTGCAGCACGATGCCGGTCGCGTTGATCACGCGGCAGAGGTGGGGGGCCATCTGCGCTTCGACGCGTGCCCGGACATCCGCCGCGATCGCGTCGATCGACGGAATCGGATCGCCCTTTCCTTCCAAAGCCGCCGCGCGTACCGCTTGCAGCGCGTCGCGAACGGCCTCGAGGACGAGCGTGCGGGGCGTCTGCCCGCATACGGAATCCCGCAGCGCCGCATCCAAAACTTCATCGACCTTGGGGATGGCGCGCAGGTAAGCATTTCGATCCATATCGTTTCCCTTTGGATTCTTGCATTGGGATATCAAAAGAAGCTGTAAGACAACTATATCGAAAAAATCTATGGATGTCCAGAGCACAGCAAAAAAGTGGCACGGAGCCACTTTCAGCACAGGAGCAAAACCTTGTCGGGCGAAACACCGAGATGTGGGGGCGCGGATTCTGGGTTTTCGCCCCTGGCTGCCTTCCACCAGATCGTGTCCGCATCGTCTCTGCCGCGATCGTTCCGGAAGATCAGATCCCGCTCGAAGGGGCTTTCGATCCATTCGAGTGCGCGGACGGGGATCGCGTTGACGGCATCGCGGTCGCACGGCGTGAAATCGTGCGCGCGGATGCCGACGTGGGTCATGCCTTCGGGGACGGGGGGCACGACGCTCAGATCGACGTCCCAGTCGAGCGCTCGCACGAGGTCATGGGAGATTGGCATCGCGCGCGACAGGTTTTTGCAGCCGGTCAGCCGCGCTGTGACGAGCTTGCCCGGCTGCGCAAACAGGCCGCGGGTCTCGCCGAAGGAGGCCACCCGCCCTTCGTCGATCGTCAAGAGTGCGGGGCAGAGCCGAAAAACCTCGTCACGGCTGTGCGTGACCATCACGACGTCGCCCTGGTAGCCGTCGAGGAGATCCTTCATCTCGATCTGGAGCGCTTCTTTCAAATGGGCATCCAGCGCGGAAAACGGTTCGTCGAGCAATAGGGCTTCGGGTTGGTAAGCCCAAATGCGGGCCAGCGCGACGCGTTGTTGCTGCCCGCCCGAAAGCTGCGATGGGTAGCGCGCCTCCAGCCCTGTCAGCGAAAAGCGCTCGATCAGCCCGTCGATTGCCTTTTGCTTGGCGGATGCTTCCCCCACGATCGCGCAAGCGATGTTCTGGGCAATCGTCATGTTCGGAAAGAGTGCGTAGTTCTGAAAGAGGTAGCCGATCTTGCGCTTTTGTGGCGCAAGATTCACGCGTTTCGCGCTGTCGAAGAGCACGCGCCCGTTGCATGTGATCCGTCCTTCGTCGGGCGTTTCGATGCCGGCGATGCAGCGAAGCGTCATGCTCTTCCCGCTGCCCGACGCGCCGAGCATACCGAGCGGTCGTCCTCCCGATTCGAAGGCGACATCCAACGTAAAGCCTTTGAGGCGCTTTCGGATCGCAACCGACAGGCTCATCCCTTGCCCCCCTTTCGGAGGTAGCGGCGTTCGCGCGCGGCAAAGGCGTTCATCCCGAGCACGACGAGAAACGCTGTCGCGGCGAGTATGCCGACGTAGGCGTAAGCGCCCTCCATGTCGCCGCCCGCCACCGCCGAATACACGGCGAGGGGGAGCGTGCGGGTTTTGCCGACGATGTTGCCCGCGATCATGGCCGTCGCGCCGAATTCGCCCAAACCACGCGCAAAGGCCAATATGCCGCCCGACGCCACGCCCGGCAATGCGAGCGGCATGACGACCCGCCAAAAGATCCGCCATTCCGGCATGCCGATCGTGCGCGCCGCGTCGACGAGATTGCCATCGACCTGTTCGAACGCACCGCGCGCGCTGCGGTACATGAGCGGAAACGAGATCACGACGGCGGCGATGACGGTGGCCGCCCAGGAGAAGACGATCTTGACGCCCAGCCAGTCGAGCAAAAACGCGCCGAGTGGACGCTGAACGCCGAAGAGGTAGAGCAGAAAAAAGCCCGCGACCGTGGGCGGCAGGACGAGGGGCAGCGTCAGGATCGCGTCGAGGATGGCCTTGGCGCGTTCGTCGCGCAGCGCAACGACCAGCCATGCCGCCGCGATGCCAAACGCGAACGTGAAGGCGATCGAAACCGACGCGGTTTTGAGCGAGATCCAGACGGCAGACATGTCCATACAGGCACCTCCAGCGGTGTAAGCGTTCGCCTACATACAATGACAAGCCTATCACAGACGGACAGGCTTGTCACTTTGAAATCGAGGCATTTTGCAGCGTTCAGGACTTGGCCTTGAAACCCCTTTCCACAAAGACGGCCAAGGCTTCGGGGCTTTGCAGGAAGGCGACGAAATCTTCGGCCGCCGGTCGGGCGGGTGCGTTGGCCAGGATGCCGACGGGGTAGACGACGGGCTTCGCCAAACTGCCTTCCGGCGCGACGGCCAACACCTTGACTTTGTCGGGCATTTGCGCGGCGTCGGTGGCATAGACGATGCCGACGTCGGCGCTGCCCTCGGCTACCTGATTCAATACTTCGGTGACGTTCGTGCCCAGGCTGAGTTTCGACTGGATCGCATCCCATACGCCGAGGCTGGTCAGCGCTTCCTGTGCATACTGTCCGGCGGGTACACTGGCCGGATCGCCGATCGCTACGGCATTGGCTTCCCCAATCTTCTCGAAGGAGTCGATGCCCGTTTCGGAGCCGACAGGGGCGATCAGCACGATCTCGTTGACGAGAAGCGGCACGACCGTCGTCGCATCGATCAGACCCGCTTCCGAAAGCGCGTCCATCTGCTTCGTCGCGGCACTCATGAAAACGCTCGCTTCCAAGCCCGCTTCGATCTGGGTTTGCAGCTTGCCGGACGAATCGTAGGTCCCCACAACTGCGACGTTCGGATATTGCTCGTTGAACATGGGGATCAACTTGCTGGCGAAGCTGTCCTCCAAGCTGGCTGCAGCGGCGATGACCAGCGTCATCGGTTCGGCTGGCGCTACCGTCGGCGCAGGCTCAGCAGGCGCATCGGTGGATTCGGCCGCCGCTTCGGGCATGGCGGATGGGGTTTTCGCTGCGTCCGTCTCGCCGCCACACGCAGCCAAGGGCACCAACAGCAAGATCGCCGCCATCAGCAACGCGAAAGTTTTCCTCATGGCTCTCCCTCCCATTGCATTCGTATTGTTTTTATATACGATTCGCATTTTCATATTATACCCGCTTGACACGCGATTTGCAAGCGGCGTGACTTGCACAAAAAAAGAAGTGAGCGTCAAACTGTACAGCGCCTTACCTATTGGCAAACGAGGTTGTATACTTCGCGCAGGAGATGATGCAAATGGGCAAGAGATACGACGTCGAGGAGCGCAGCACCATGCTGAAGCAGTACCGAGAAAGCGGGCTA
>JAVBLF010000039.1:0-15234 GCA_031553675.1 Eubacteriales bacterium
TCGTGTTTTGCCGGACAGAGCGCCGTGGGAAAATCCTCGCTGCTCAACGCGATCTGCCAGCGCTTGTCGCTCGAGACGGGCGGCATCACCCGCAAGACCGGCCGCGGCAAACATACGACGCGCGTCGCGGAACTTTGGCCGCTCGACGACGCGCCGGGCAGCTTCGTCGTCGATACGCCCGGCTTTAGTCTGCTCGAACTCGACGACATGGAGCCCGACGAACTCATGCGCTACTACCCCGAAATGCGCGGGATCGACGGCTGTCGCTTCGACAATTGTCTGCACCAGACCGAACCCGATTGCGCCGTCAAGACGGCCCTGGCCCAAAATCGGATTTCGCAGGGCCGCTACGACCGTTACAGCGCCATCCTCAACGAGCTCATCGAAGCCAAACGCACCCGCTATTCGTAAAACATCCCTTCCATGCGAGAACGCCGAATCCCATCCCACATTTCGAGCGTGGGCGTGCCATGGATCCAATGGATTCGCGCGTCGCCCGTTGCGACGTGCGAAAGCGAGCGAGTTTGAAGTTTTTTGCGCAGCTTTTTTTCAAAAAAGCGCGTCCCCCCCGAAAAGGAGTGCCTATGAAGAAAGTATTGGTTGCCCCGTCCCTCCTGTCGGCGGACTTCGCGGCGATGGGCGAGGCGGCGGCACGTTTGGCCCAGGCGGGCGCCGACGTCGTGCACTGCGACATCATGGACGGCAGTTTTGTGCCCGCGATCACGTTCGGTGCGCAGATGGTCGCGGCTGTCCGTCCCAAGAGCGATCTGCCGATCGACGTCCACCTCATGGTCGAAGCGCCGGAGCGCCACGTCGAGGCATTCGCTGCGGCGGGCGCCGACTGGATCACCTTTCATCCGGAGGCTTGCCGCCACCCGCACCGCTTGCTCCAAAGCATACGCGCGCTGGGGTGCAAGGCGGGCATCGTGCTCAACCCGGGAACGCCCGTGGCAGTAGCGGAATACCTGGTGGAGGCGTGCGACCTCGTGCTGCTCATGAGCGTCAACCCTGGCGCGGGCGGCCAATCGTTCTTGCCCGACACGCTGCGGAAGGCGCGGGCGGTCGCGGCGCTGCGTGAGGCGCTATCGCTTGCATTCGACATCGAAATCGACGGCGGCATCAACGTTGACACGGCCCGCCAAGCCATCGATGCGGGTGTCAACGTGCTCGTAGCGGGCAACGCCGTCTTCGGCGCGCCCGACATGGCGCAGGCCATCGCCGCCATTCGCGGCGGATCGAAGTAGGGTGGGGGAGACATGCATACCGTCGACCAAGAAAGCGTCAGAAAAAGGGCGCTGATCCTATGTAACGGCGATCCGCCCGGCGAAGCGTTGCTGCATGGGTGTGCGGAGGAGGCCGATTGGATCGTCTGCTGTGACGGCGCGGCTCGCTATGCGGCGGCGGCTTCGTTGCGCTGCGATCTTTTGATCGGCGATTTCGACTCGCTGGGCGGCATCGACCAGGCACAGGCGTATGCAGAACGACTGGGCGCGAAGGTCGAGCGCTTTCCCGCGATCAAGGACAAAACCGACTCCGAGATCGCTGCGGATGCCGCGATTGCCGCGGGGTGCAACCTGATCACATTCCTCGGCGCGCTCGGCGGGCGCTTTGACATGGCGCTTGCCAACGTCGAAATGCTCTGCCTGCTTCGGCGGCGGGGCGTCGATGCCGTCGTGCGCGACGAGCAAAACGACATCCACGCGACCTGTACCCACCTCTTTCTGTACGGGTCCCCTGGCGACACCGTTTCCTTTTTGCCGCTCGGCGTCAACTGCGTCATTCGCTGCACCGACGGCCTCGCTTACCCGCTCTACGACTACGAAATGAGCCTCGGCGAAAGCCGTTGCGTCAGCAATGTCATGACGGAAGAACGCGCTTACGTCGAAATCGCGCAGGGTTGGGTGCTCGCCATCCAGTCGCGCGACGCCGTGGATCGACTCTGATCTGCGAAATTGCGCACGTTTTGCCATCCGCCGGAATACAATGGTTGCAGAGACTTTCGGTGGAGGTGATGCCATGCGTAGGCGTAGACGCGGCGATTCGACCATCCTTCTCGGCATCTTTCTCATCCTCGCAGGCTTTACCCTCATTTTGCTGTGCTGTGGCTTCAGCATCTGGGCCGTCATTGGCGGCGGCCTCTGCTGCGCGGGGACCGCATTTTGTCTGTTGTGTTGACCGTACATGACGAACCGGACTGGTTTCGCGCCAGTCCTTTTTTTGTGCCTCGATGACGCGCGATATTGTATCCACATAAATGGGGGACTTCGTTCTTGAAACGGGCGAAATTTGGTGTATAATGGAAATAGAAAAAATTACATGTAAAGGAGAATAATAGTAAATTCCAAAGAGAAAGGTGAGTGGACTATGAAACACAGATTTGTCGCGAGCGCCCTGACTGCGCTGCTTTTGACCTCGTTTGGACAAGCGGCCGTCCACGCGGCTGTCTCGTACACCGGTGTGGCCGAAACGAAGATTGTGCTCTATAAGAAAGCCGAGGCGAGCAGCTCCAACCAGTGGATTTACCTCGTGGAAGGCGCGCGCTTCGAAGTCGTCGCCCAGACGAAGCAGTTTTACAGCGTCGTGACGCGAAGCGGAAAACGCGGCTACGTCAAAAAAGAAGGCGTCAAGCTCGTTTCGAAGCAGGAAACGTCCGAGACTGCGGCGGGCGCAGTGGTAACGCCCAAAGCAAGCGTCAGCGAGGCGCAGGTCGTTGACCTCGATGAAGGAAGCTCGACCGTCACGAATAGCGCCACGACCAATGTGATCAGCACCGACGCCAAGACGTCCAGCGATCGCGAGTACGCCAACGACATGCTCACGCTCGTCAACTCCGAGCGCGCCAAGGGCGGTTTGGGCGCGCTTTCCTTCGACGATACGATGCAAAAAGCCGCCGACATCCGCGTGCTCGAGCTCGTCAAGTCCTTCTCGAACATCCGGCCCGACGGCAGCTCGTTCGGCACGGTCTTCCAGGAATCGGGCTACAGCCGCTCGCAAAAGATGGCGGAGAACATCGCCTATGCCTACGACACACCCACCGAGGCCATGCGCGAATGGATGAACTCCGACGGGCACCGCGGCAACATCATGAACCAGGAATTCAAATACTTCGCTGTGAGCAAGACCATCGCCAGCAATGGCAACGTCTATTGGGTGCAGCTCTTCGGTTGATCGCGCACGAAAAAAAGTGGCCGTCGGGCCACTTTTTTGTTTTGCGCTGTCCATCAGGTTTATGTCCGGCGCGTTTCTGTCACGCGCTGAAGTAATAGCCGACGCCCCATTTTGTCAGGATGAACTCCGGCTTGGAGGAGTTGCGCTCGATCTTCTCCCGCAGGCGGCGGATGTGAACGTCCACCGTGCGGAAATCGCCCATGTAGTCGTACTTCCAGATCGTATCCAAGAGGGCCTCTCGGCTGAACACCTTGCCGCGGTTGGTGATGAAGAGGTTGAGCAGGTCGAATTCCTTCGCCGTCAGGTTCACCTCTTTTCCGTCGACGCTGACACTGCGGTTGGCGGTGTTCACGACGAGGCCGTTGCAACTGATCAGGGTCGATTCGTCTTTGGTGCTTTGCGGGGCACTCCGGCCCGAACGCCGCAGGATCGCTTTGATGCGGGCTTTGACTTCTAAGATGTTGAATGGCTTCGTCATGTAATCGTCCGCGCCGTATTCCAGGCCGAGGATCTTATCCATGTCGTCGCCCTTTGCCGTCAGCATGATGATCGGGACGTCCGAAAGCTCGCGCATGCGCTGGCAGACTTCCATGCCGCTCATGCCCGGTAGCATGACGTCGAGCAGGACGAGGTCATACGCAGATGCCTCGAATTTCTCGATCGCCTCCTGCCCGTCGTGGGCTTCGTCGGTTTCGTAGCCATCCTGCTCGAGAGCGTATTTCAAGCCTTTGAGAATCAGGGGTTCGTCGTCGACCAAGAGCAGTCGTTTGGCCATGGTTTCGCTCCTTTGTGTTGTCCGTCGCTCGCGATTTCGCAATATACCGAAATTATACCATTTGGCGGGCGTTTCGTCCAATGGGACTTGGCTGGGCGGTGCGCTTGCAAAAGCCGCAGGCCTGCGCTATAATCTACATGCTCACAAGTGACATATTTCGAACGAAAGAGCGATTTGTTGGGATTCATCGACGAGCATTATCCACATTATGGATAATTTTGTGGAATCGGATCGCCACAAGCGATGCGCCTGTGGTATAATGATCCCGATTCATGCGCGCCCAAGCCCGAGAGCGCGCCGAAATGAAAGGGGTACGCCATCTTGCTTCGCAACCACAGGGGACTCTCCTTTTTCGTAGCGATTACATTCGCTCTGCTTGCATGGCCGCTGAACGCCGCGATGGCGCAATCGCCTTCGCCAAGTGCTGTTCAGCAAGCGCCCATCTCGGAAGGCGAAACGGTCGAATCGGTCGATGCGCCCCAGGATGAGCCGCCGGCAGTTCAGGTCAAGTCGGATTTTGCCATCCTGATCGACGCCGACACGGGCGCTGTGCTCTTCGACAAAAGTGCGCATTCGCAGGCGTATCCGGCCAGCACGACCAAGATCATGACAGGCTTGATCGCGTGCGAAAACGCCGGCGATCTCCAAGAGGAGGTCGAAATCGGCGCCGAGGTCAACGGCTTTAGCGAAAACAACATCACGATCGGCCTCGAACAATACGAAAAAGTCACGCTCGAAGACCTGCTGTATGGGACCTTGCTTCCCTCGGGCAACGATGCCGCCGCCGCGCTCGCGGTACATTTCGGCGGCTCGAAAGAGGGCTTTGCCAAGATGATGAACGACAAAGTCGCCGAGCTGGGACTCAAGGACTCGCACTTTGTCAACCCGCACGGACTCACGGACGAAAGCCACTACACGACGGCTTACGATCTCGCCATGATCACGCGTGCCGCCCTCCAAAACGAACTTTTCGCCCAGGTCGTCTCGACGCCCGAATACACCCTCCACAAGACGAATAAGCGCAGTGAAGAAAAGGTCATCTACAACTCCAACCGCTTCATCACATCCAAAGAAAGCGTCCAGGACTACCATTGGAGCGCCGTGACAGGTGTCAAAACCGGCTCGACGAGCGCGGCGGGAGGCTGCCTGGTGACGAGCGCCTCCAAGGATGGCATCAACCTGATCGCCGTTACCCTGCACGACACCAGCAAAGGCTACGAAGACCGCTGGTCCGACAGCCGCGCGCTGCTAGAATACGGCTTCAAAGAGCTCGATACGCTCGCGCTCGACGAACTCAGCTTCGACCCCGTCTCTGCGACCGTCTCCGACGCCAGCCGCAAAGACAGCGAAAACGGCACGCTCATGCTCGACCTCAAGACGAGCGGCGTCACGATCAGCGGGCTTCGCAAGGATCTCGAAAAAATCCGCAAGGACGAATCGAAACTGACGCTCATTCCCGTGATCAACCAGGGCAAGGACCTCGTCGCGCCGGTGCAGAAGGGACAAGTCGTCGGAAGTTGTACGATACTCGATGGCGAAAACCGTCTGGCTGTCGTTGACCTCGTCGCCCAGCGCAATGTCGCTTCCGTCGAAGGCGACCCGAGCAATCCGGTCAGTTCCCTCGTCACCGATGTGACGGCCAGCGCCAAAACCATCTCCTTGCGCAACCTGATCCTCATTTGTGCCGGAGTCGTGCTGCTCGCCGCCGTGCTGATCTTCATCATCGTTCGCCGCCGTTCTCGCCACGCGCCCCACTTTCACGCGCGCCGCCGCCGGAGCGGTTACTACAACTATCATCACCGTTGAGCCAGCGCAACCGATACGAATATAACCCAAACAAAAAGTGGCGACCAGCCACTTTTTTTCGTCTTCATTCGATGTCCTCTGGAAAGGACGTGTCGTCGCTTTCCGACCATCCGCCGCTGTCTCGAAAACGCTGCCATGCCTCTTGGAGCTCGTCTTCGTCGATCCCTGCCCGACGCGTCTCTAACGTTTCATCGTCGTCCTCGGGATCGGCGGGCTCCTCGAAGCCGTCCTCCCCGTCGATGGGCGCGTCAGCCATGTCGTCCGCCACGACGCCTTCGATCGCGACTTCGTTTTCGTCGTCGGCCTTTTCGATGCAGGCGCCGCAATTGTCACACGTCTTGTCCGGATTGAGGTCGCAGCGATCGCATTCCCCGCACAGCATACATGCGCGGTCGTAAAGCACGCAGTCGTTCTCTCGCTTGTCAAAGTAGGTATCGATGTCGGGCAGGTCGGGCATCGTGCGTTCGCTCCTTTTCGCTGTGTTTGACGTCATTATACCACGGAAGGGAGAATCGGATCCGTTTTCAGCAAAAAATCGGCAGGTATTGTCCGCTCCGCAAGCACGGAAGCCCATCTACTGGTGCGCTGCTGTCATCCTGATCTTCGCGCAAGCGGTCTGCTGGATTTTCAATTTCAATTCAAGCTTCTTTTTTACGCGAAAGAGTGGTAGAATACACTGTATATCATGACATCCATGGTTAGGGATGTTAATCTATGTTTACTTTTCGCCCGCCTGAAACCATATCAATCGTATGAAACATTCCCCGATATTGCACGTGCTGCCTTGTGGGTTGCTCTGTTGTAGTATAAAAATGCCAATCGCACCCCGTCAGTTTTACGACCGACCCGATGACGAACCCTGACATTATGGAGGATCCTGTATGAAAAAACCGATCACATCCATCCCTTTTGAGGTCAGTCCGGAGCAGGAACAAAGACTCTCGGAAGCGATCGAAAAGAACAGGGCGCGCGAGGGTGCGCTGATGCCGATTCTGCAGGAAGCGCAGAAGATATTTGGCTATCTGCCTCTCAAGGTGCAAATGACCATCTCGGACGCGCTGGACGTTCCGCTGGAAGAGATCTACGGCGTCGCGACCTTTTACTCGCAGTTCACACTGGCGCCAAAGGGCGAGTACGACATTTCGGTTTGCCTTGGGACCGCTTGCTATGTCCGCGGCGTGGGCGCTGTGCTCAACCGCCTGCAGGAAAAGCTCGGCATCGGGGCGGAGGAGACCACGTCGGACGGCAAGTTCTCCATTTCGACCTGCCGGTGCATCGGCTGCTGTGGCCTGGCGCCCGTGTTGACCGTCAACGGCGAGGTCTTTGGCCGCCTGGTGCCGGAGGACGTAGACGTCATACTGGACAAGTACATGGACGGCGGAGAAAGCGGCGAATTGGCGCGCGCGGAAAGTGAGTGAACGCGATGAAAACGTCAGTTGAACTGGACCAGATCCGGCAATCGCTTCGGCACAACATCGCCTTGCGCAGCACGAAATCCTCGCCGGCGCAGGTGATCGTTGGCATGGGTGAGGACGGCATTTCCGCCGGAGCACGCGACGTCGTGCAGGCGGTGAGTGAGGAACTGCGGAAACACCAGATCGACAACGTCGTCCTGCTGCAAAAGGACTACATCGACCAAAACGGCTGGGCACCTGTGATGTGGATCGATCGGAACGACGGCGACATCGCGATCTGTGCGCGCATGACACCCGAAAAGGTTCCCGCAGCGCTGCGGGACCACTTGCCGGAATACTTCGCTTAGCAAGCAAACTGCGATAAGGGGGCCTATATGATACGCTCTAGTGTTCTCGTTTGCGGTGTGGCCGGTTGTCACTCGTCCGGAAGCAGCGCCATACTCGCGGAACTCGAAAAACAAATCGAAGCTTTTGGTCTGTCCGAAGAAGTCGATATCGTCAAGACAGGTTGCTTTGGCCTTTGCGCGGAAGGCCCGATCATCATCGTCTATCCCGAGGGTAGCTTTTACACGCAGATGAAAGTCGAACATGTAAAGGAGATCGTCGAAGAACACTTGCTCAAAGGCAAAGTCGTGCGCCATCTGCTGTACAGCGAAACCGTTCCCGAAGGGGTCACACTGCCGCTCGATTATAACAAAACGCCATTTTACATCAAACAAAAACGCATCGCGCTGCGCAACTGCGGCTTGATCGACCCGGAAAGGATCGACGAGTACCTGGCTGTTGACGGCTACAAGGCGCTGGAAAACTGCCTGGCGCAAACACCGGAAGAAACACTCCAAATCATCGACGCGGCCAACTTGCGCGGCCGTGGCGGCGGTGGCTTCCCGACCGGACGCAAAATGCGCGCCACGCAGATCGAAAAGGACCCGATCAAATACGTCTGCGTCAACGCCGACGAAGGCGACCCAGGCGCGTTTATGGATCGCTCCATACTCGAAGGCGATCCGCACTCCGTCCTCGAAGCGATGGCGATCGCCGGCTACTGCATCGGCGCGCACCGCGGCTTTATCTACGTCCGCGCCGAATACCCCGTGGCCGTCGAGCGCTTGGGCCGCGCCATCGATCAGGCAGTCGCCTATGGTCTGCTGGGCAAAAACATACTCGGAACCGGCTTCGATTTCGACATCGAGCTGCGTCTGGGCTCGGGCGCTTTCGTCTGCGGTGAGGGCACAGCCCTTTCGAACTCGATCGAAGGGCGACGCGGCGAACCCCGCAAACGTCCGCCGAGACTTGCCGAGGTCGGCATCTTCGACAAGCCGACCTACCTGAGCAACGTCGAGACCTTCGCGAACATCCCGCCGATCATACTCAATGGTCCGGAATGGTTCCACACGATCGGCACGGAAAAATCGCCTGGCACGAAGGTGTTTGCCCTGGGCGGCAAGGTCAACAACACCGGCCTCGTCGAAGTCCCCATCGGCACTCCGCTGCGCGACATCGTTTTCGAAATCGGCGGCGGCGTCCCCAACGGACGCAAATTCAAAGCGGCGCAAACCGGCGGTCCCTCCGGCGGCTGCATTTCGGAAGAAAACCTCGATGTGAAAGTCGATTTCGACACGCTGAGCGCCATCGGTTCGATGATGGGTTCGGGCGGCTTGATCGTCATGGACGAAGACAACTGCATGGTGGACATCGCGAAGTTCTATCTCGAATTCACCGTCGACGAATCCTGCGGAAAATGCACGCCCTGCCGCATCGGCACGAAGCGCTTGCTGGAGATCCTCGAACGCATCACCGACGGCCGCGGATCGATGGAAGACCTCGATCGGCTGGAAGAACTGTCGCAGCACATCATCAGCAATTCCCTCTGTGGGCTGGGGCAGTCCGCGCCCAACCCCGTCTTGTCCACGCTGAAGTACTTCCGCGAAGAGTACATCGCCCACGTGCGCGACAAACGTTGCCCGGCCGGCGCTTGCAAGGCCATGGTCACCTATACGATCGATCCTGAAAAGTGCGTCGGCTGCACGAGCTGTGCGAAGGTCTGCCCCGTCAACGCCATCCGCGGCGCGCGCAAAGAGCCTCACAGCATTGAGAGGACGGCTTGCATCAAGTGCGGCGCCTGTATCAAAAAGTGCAAATTCGATGCGATCAGCCGCGCGTAAGGAGGGATGAACGATGACAAATCCGCAGCAGGAAAATCCCGCGATGGTACAACTGACGATCAACGGCATGCCGGTCACCGCCCCCAAGGGCAGCACCATACTCGAAGCGGCGCGTACCATTGGGGTCGAAATCCCCACGCTCTGCTATATGAAGGAAATCAACGAAATCGGCGCTTGCCGCATTTGCATGGTCGAGGTGAACGGCGGACGCAAGCTGATCGCCGCCTGCGTCACGCCTATTAAGGAAGGGATGAACGTCCTCACCAACAGCGCACGCGTGCAGCATGCCCGCAAGTTGACGCTTGAGCTGATTCTCTCGACCCACAACCGCGACTGCCTGAGCTGCATCCGCAGCGGCAACTGCGAATTGCAGCGCCTCTGCCAGGAGTTCGGCGTGTCACAGACCGACCGCTACGACGGCGAGATCATCAAGTACGAAAACGACGACTCGGCCATCCACATGGTGCGCGATGACAACAAGTGCATCCTCTGCCGCCGCTGCGTCGCCGTCTGCGAAAGCCAGCACATCGGCGTGATCGGCACGAACGCGCGCGGCTTTGACACGCACGTCAGCTGCGCGATGGAGAAGAGCCTCGGCGAAGTGCCTTGCATTTCGTGCGGCCAGTGCATCGTCAACTGTCCGACCGGCGCACTGCGCGAAAAGAGCGATGCCTCGCAAGTCTGGGCCGCGCTCAACGACCCGAGCAAGCATGTCGTCGTGCAGACGGCGCCTTCCATCCGCGTGACCTTGGGCGAATGCTTCGGCATGCCGATCGGCACGGAAGTGACGGGAAAAATGGTCGCCGCGCTTCGCCGCATGGGCTTTGACAAGGTGTTCGACACGGACTTTGGCGCCGACCTGACGATCATGGAAGAGGCCAACGAGCTGATCGAACGCGTGCAAAAAGGCGGCGTTCTGCCCATGATCACGTCCTGTTCGCCGGGCTGGATCAAGTTTTGCGAATACTACCATCCGGAATTGATCCCCAATCTTTCGACCTGCAAATCGCCCCAGCAGATGACGGGCGCTTTGATCAAAACCTGGTATGCCCAAAAAGAGGGCATCGATCCGAAAGACATTTTCGTCGTCGGCATCATGCCCTGCACGGCCAAGAAGTTCGAGACGAAGCGCGAAGGCGAAAACGCCTCCGGTTATCCGGACGTCGATGCGGCTCTCACCACGCGCGAACTCGGCCGCATGATCAGCCGCGCGCACATCAACTTCCTCTCGCTTCCGGACGAAGAATTCGACCCGGCGCTGGGCGAATCGACAGGGGCGAGCGTGATCTTCGGCGCGACGGGCGGCGTCATGGAGGCGGCTCTCCGTACGGCGGCCGATACGCTGGCGGGCGAATCGCTCCAGTCCGTCGAATACACCGAAGTTCGCGGCACGGAAGCGATCAAAGAAGCGACCTACACGATCGCCGGCTTGGAGATCCGCGTCGCCGTGACGAGCGGCACCGGAAACGCGCACAAACTCTTGGAGCGCATCAAGAACGGCGAAGCCGAGTATCACTTCATTGAGATCATGGGCTGCCCGGGCGGCTGCGTCAACGGCGGCGGCCAACCCGTCCAGCCCTCCGTCGTCCGAAACTTCGTCGACCTGCGTGCCAAACGCGCCCAGAGCCTCTATGAGGCCGACAAAGACAAGCCCCTGCGCAAGTCCCACGAAAGCGCGTTGATCAAAAAACTCTACGACGAGTTCCTCGAAAAACCGGGCAGCCACAAGGCGCACGAAGTCTTGCATACGCATTTCGAAGAGCGCTTGAAGTATAAGTAAGCCCGGGGCCAACTGCCTCGCGCCGCACCTGCCGCCACAACGATTCGGTAGGTGCGCCAAAGAGAATCTCTTACCGCGTACCGAGCCTCGCATCTACGGGCGACACCATCGCCGCCCGTGGGTGCGGGGCTTTTATGTGCGCGGACATACAGGAAAAGACGGACGCCTTCCCGATCCACAAATTCTCGAAAAAGCGAATATTTTCATCCACGTTGCAAATGCTTACAAACGAGACGGATGTGCTATCGCAAGCGAAAAAGCTTGATCGTGATCGCACCCTGCAATATAATAAAAATAACAGAAATGTAAATTTAAGGGAGAGATGTCCGATGTGTGTGTCTTTGTTCCGCAAAGTGCGATGGGCAGCAGGCGCTCTGTTCGCGCTGGCTGTGCTGTCGCTTTGTCTGCCACAGCGCGCAAAGGCTGCCGATCTGCAACTTGACATCAGCCTGGGCAGCATCACAATCACCGCTACCGGTTACACACAGGGCGCAAACAGCGGTCCTGCCGCGAGCCATTATGCGATCAGTGGAAGCTCGACGACGAATACGGTACACATTGACGGCGCAAACTGCACCGTCGAACTGAATGGCGCAAGCATCTCACTCCCCACGATGGCAGTCGCCAACGCGACGAACCCTTGGACGGTATGCGCGTTCGCAGTGGGTGGCAACGCCGACGTCACACTGACCTTGAGCGGTAACAATCTGCTCAAGTCGGCCGACAATTCCGGCATGGCGGGTCTTTTTGTGGAAGCCGGCTCAAAGCTCACCATTGACGGCAGCGGAAGTTTACAGGCAACGGGGGCAAAAGGCAAAACGTCCGCGCCAATTGCTGCCGGTGGTGCGGGCATCGGCGGTAACGGGCACAACGCCAATTACCGTGCCGCTGCTGGTGTCTTCGGATCCGGCACGCTAGGGAGTGGCCATTTTGGTGAGATCGCGATCGATTCCGGCAGCATCACGGCGACGGGCGGAATCGCAACAAACAGCAATTACGGAGCCGGTGCCGGCATTGGTAGTGGCGGACTCAGCGGCAGCGTCGCCATCAAAGCAGGCGGCATCATCGATACGGACACCTTTCCAGAAGGAAGCATCGCGATCAATGGTGGCACGATCGTCGCCGAGGGCGGCAAAGGAGGCTCCCAAAGCGCGGATACCCTCGGCGGCGCCGGCATCGGAAGCGGTGGCGTAGGCAACTACTGGGACCCCATGCACAATTACATCGATGTCGCCATTCACGGCGGCACGGTGACAGCACAAGCCTATTCCGACGGCGCGGGCATCGGCGGTGGAGCCAACGCCAACAGCGCCACCGTGTTGATCGATGGCAACGCCGATGTCAAAGCCTATGGTGGTGATGAGCTCGACGGAACGCCTTGGGGTGGCGCGGGCATCGGCGGCGGCGACAACGGGTGCGCGCCGGACATCGCGATCGGCGGGCAAGCGAAGGTCTTGGCCGTGGGCAAAGGCGCTGCGGCCGGAATTGGCGGCGGTGGCGACGGTGGCGTCCTTCTCTGGGAACCCGGCGACCAAGGCGAATGGAAAGCGGATGGCCGTATTCGAATTTACGGCGATGCGGATGTGACCGCGTTTGCCGGGCCGTATGTACACGCTTCCAATCCCGCGCGAGGCGGCGGTGCGGGCATCGGCGCGGGGCGTAGCGCTTATTTCTTCAATCCCGGCGGTGCCATCTCGTTTGAAGACAACGCGTTCGTGACCGCTTACAGTGGAAAGCATGCGCAAGCGGTAGGCGCAGGCTGTGCGTATGACTTCAGCGTACCGCTTACCAATTCATTGCACCTTGACAGCACCGTCTCGATCCACTTGTTCAATTGGAACGATACCGTCGCCGCCTATCCGGATTCACCGACCGGCAGCGGCGCTTCCTCCATCGTCGCCTTTACACGTGCGGACAGCGGGCTTGCCTCTTTTCCGGCACAGGGCAGCGTCGAAGACACGACCACTGGCTCATACAAATGGTCCTATACGGGCGGGCCGGGAAACTATGTACTCGACATTTTGGAAAGCGACGGTACGACGCAAAAAACAAGCGTCACATCCGCGCACCAACACTTTGGCAACTGGGCCATTCTGCTGCCGCCGCAGACATATACAGTGACCTACCTCCCTGGAGCCGACGACGTGACCGGGACGGTCAGCGATCCCAACGCCTATCTGGCGGGCGCTAGCGTACCGATTCAGGCCAACGCGTTTGTGCGGACAGGATACCAGTTTGCGGGCTTTGCCATCGCAAACGATCCGAATGTCTATGCCGCGTCGGCCGATGATGTTCCAAGCGCGTTGCACAGCTACACAATGGGCAACGCGAACGTGACGTTCACGGCACAGTGGGTTCCGCTCCCTCCCAGCACGTACACCCTGACCGTCATTGACGGAACGGGCGGCGGCAGCTACGCAGCCGGTACCGTCGTGGAGATTTCTGCCGTCACACCGTCGGCAGGGATGGTATTCGACCACTGGGAATCCAATGCGGGCGGCCTCATTGGCGACATCCATAGCACAACGACTTCCTTTACCATGCCTGCCAATCATGTGACGCTCACCGCCGTATTCCGACCGAGCCCCGAAGTGACTCCGAGCCATGGCGGAGGCGGCAACAGCGGCAACCCCAATCCCCCCGGAGACAACACCGGCAACGGTGGCGGTGGCAATGGCAGCGGCGCCCTCCTGCCCGCAGGTAAGCCCTTTGTCAAACCGCCTGATTCCCCGGGGCTGCCAGGCTGGCCAGGCGTGGTATACCCGATCGAGATGATTCACGTCAGGGATGGTGCTTTTGAGGTGGCCGTGCCTGCGACAGACGCACAACCCCGCATGATTGGCGCGATTGCCCTCGCGACCCTCGCCACGCTCAGCACCGTTGTCACGATTCGAACGCGGAAGAAAGACCGCTAATGCACGAATGCGCAAAAGCCCTCCCGTTTGGAGGGCTTTTGTCTTGCAACGAATCAACGCGCAGCCTGCGTGTGGAGCCGCCGAATGGAGAAGGCATACTTTGGCCATGCTAAACAGGGTGGCGGGCGTCGATGTGGCGCAAGAAGCCGAAAACCATCGAAACCGACTTGACGAAAGGCGATGGAAAGATGAAGGACACAGCCTCCCTCTGGAGTCATACGACACAGCGTCAAAAGGCTGCGCCTTTGGACGGCGATCGCAGTACCGATGTGCTCGTGATCGGCGGCGGCTTGGCTGGTGTGCTGACCGCGCACGCCCTCAAACGGAGGGGCATTCCCTCCCTGCTCGTCGAAGCCCAAGCGATCGGTTCGGGCGCGACCCACAACACGACGGCCAAAATCACGGCACAGCATGGCTTGATCTACGACGCGCTGATCCGGAAATTCGGCGTCGAAAAAGCGGGGCTGTATTACCAGGCCAACCGCAACGCCGTTGCGCGCTTTCGCGAGCTGGCAATGGAATGTCCCTGCGATTTCGAGCCGACGACTGCCTACACCTACGTCTGCGACGACGCGAAGAAACTGGAACGAGAACACGAAGCCTATCAAAAGCTCGGCATTCGTGGCGAAGTTCGCAAAGCTCTGCCCTTTCCCATCCCCGCGTTGGGAGCGATCGGAATGCCAGATCAAGCGCAGTTTCACCCGCTGAAGCTGCTCTATGCCATGGCCGAGGGACTCGAAATCTATGAGAACACGCCCATTGTGAGCGTGGAGGGCCTGACTGCCCACACGCGCTGGGGCAGCATACACGCGCGGCACATCGTGCTCGCGACGCACTATCCGCTCGTGAACATCCCGGGGCTCTATTTTATGAAGCTCTACCAGCACAGGAGCTATGTGCTCGCGCTGGAGGGCGCGCCGCCGGTCGGGGGCATGTACGTCGACGAGCGGGAGGACGGTCACTCGTTTCGGGATTACGGGAAATACCTGCTCCTGGGGGAGTTCACCGAAAAGAATTTTTCTGCTAAATAACCGCAAATCCATGAAAAAACTCATCATCGCCGCATTGTCCTTGCTGGCGGCCTGCTCTTCGGGCGGAAAATACGATGCACCCGAACTTTTCGAAGCCGCGGCATTCGAAAAAACCATCGACGGCAAAAAAGTATCGCTCTACACGTTGACCAATGCCGGCGGAATGGCCGCGCAGTTCA
>JAVBLF010000090.1:0-5765 GCA_031553675.1 Eubacteriales bacterium
GCGCATCCCACTGCTTCGAAACTGCCGCGTCGTGACCGACCTCGTGCCGGGGTGCGGGCCTCTGGGCGGCATCGCAACGGCGTTGACGCACGCCCAAAACGGCCGCGTATTCGTGATGGGCTGCGACATGCCGGTGATCGACCACGCCTTCATCGGCAGGCTGCGCGCGCAAAAAAACTGCGACGTCGCGCTTCCCAGGCACGGCGACTACATCGAGCCGCTCTACGCCGTGTATGGCCGCTCATGCCTGCCCGCCTTCATCGAAAGCATCAAGGCTGGACGGCTGGCCATACGCGCGAGCTTTGTGCGCCTCCGCGTCGCCGAGGTCGATGCGGCGGACCGCAAAGCGATCTTTGCCAACCTCAACCACCCCGAAGACCTCGAAAACGCGCCCAAACACATCGCGACAATGAAGGTTCGCCATGCGCGCATGGAATGAAATTGCGATCGTGCGCTACGAGGGCGGCGCACCCAGCCTGGCGCAGGACGTCGTGATCGCCGAATGCCCCTTCGAGATCCGACTCGACGGCCAGCCCTATGCCTCCGTCATGGCCATGCCCGAGAAGCTCGACGATCTCGCGATCGGCCTCCTTTACGGCGAAGGCGCGATCGAAACCGCTGCGGACGTCGCTTCGGTGGCGATCGACGAAGCGCGAGGGCAGATCGCCGTCACGCGCGTCCACAGCCGCGCCGTTTCCCCCGAAGACCGCGTCCGCACGACGGGCTTCGGCCTCGGCTCGACGCCCAAAAGACAGCTTGACGCCGCCCCCCTGCCCGTCGAAGGCCGCGACCCCCTCCAAGCCTCCGACATCGTCGCGCTCATGGACGAGTTCAATGCCCGCTCCCAGCTCTTCCGCGACACGGGTGCCGTCCACTCCTGCTGCCTCTGCGCGGGCGAAACGCGCCTCTTTGCCGACGACGTTGGACGCCACAACGCGCTCGACAAGGTGATCGGCGCGTCGTTGCGCCTGGCCTTCGATCGCGCCGCTGCCGCGCTGTTGACGACCGGCCGCGTCTCGACGGAAATCCTGATCAAAACGGCCAAGGCCGGCATCCCCACGCTGATTTCCCGCAGCGCCCCGACCGACCGCGCCGTCGCGCTCGCGCGGTCGTCCGGCATGACGCTCGTCGGCTTTGCCCGCGGGCAGCGCTTCAACGTTTACGCGGGGGAGGAACGGATTCGATAAGGATTTTTTCTCTCCTTTCTTTAAAAAGAAAGGAGCAAAGAAATTTTGCGCGTCTGCGACGCCCCGGAAAGCCCGCCTTGATTCTGGCGGGCTTCCCGTTGTTTTGTCCAGCAGTGTCGTTATGTTTCTCACGCGCACCGCAGGCCGCGCCTCACTTATGCGAAGCGCAAGCATTCGAAAAGCCTGCCCTCATCGAGGCAGGCTTTTCGGGAACGCCGTAGGCATACAACAGTTCTTTTGTTACTTTTCTTTCAAGAAAAGTAAACCGTACCCTAACCGCACTTGCTATAGCCGCAAGCCCGACAGATCATACAACCGCCCTCGTGTTCGACGACGGCGCCGCACTCCGGACAGCGAACGCCGTCAGCTTTGCGATCCGCCAGTACGTCGATGGAGCGGAGCGCGTTCACCTCTTCGTGGTAGAGGCCGCTCGAAGCACAGCCCTCGAGGTCAGCGGCAACGTCGATCACGGCGAGCTCCGGCTCGAAATCGGCCGACAGCTTGGTAAAGTTGTGCTGCTTGGCAACCTTGTCGATCACGCGCGCGATCGCGTCGGGGCAGGACAGCACCTTGATGCCCTTTTGGTGCATCTGGCGCAGCGTCGAATGGCAACGGATGCCCTTGAGCTGCTCGACGATCGCGCCGACCTCCATGCCCGAACGGAGCGCGATCGACACCAAGCGGCTCGTCGCCTCGCTCTGGGAAGGGCAGCCGCCCGCGCGTCCGAGGTTGGCGAAGACCTCGCAGATACCCGCGTCGTCGTAGTTGACCGTGACGTAGAGGTTGCCGCAGCCGATCTGGATCTTCTCGGTGATGCCGTTCGTGACGGCCGGACGCGGGCGCGGCACGATGGCACGCTGCACAACAGGCGCCGGCGTCTGTGGCGCGGCGGGAAGGGCCGCCTCAGTTTTGCCGCTTCCGACATTCAGAACCTGCTCGTCGCGGCTGCCGTCGCGGTAGATCGTCACGCCCTTGCAACCGCTCTGGAAGGCCAGCGTATACACGTCGCGCACGTCCTCGCGCGTCGCCTTGTTGGCAAAGTTGACCGTCTTTGACACGGCGTTGTCGGTGTGACGCTGGAAGGTCGCTTGCATGTCGATGTGAGCGCGCGGGTCGATGTCGTGGGCCGTCACAAAGACGCGCTTGGCCTCTCTCGGAACGCCGTCGATGTGCGCCAAGGAACCTTCTTGGGCCACTTTGCGCATGAGATCGACCGAGTAAAAGCCGCCGATTTTCGCGGCCTCTTCGAACTGCGCGTTCGCTTCGGGCAGGGCGTCTTTGTCCATGACGTTGCGCACGAAGCTGAGCGCAAAGAGCGGCTCGATGCCCGAGGAAACGCCGCAGATGATCGAGATCGTACCGGTCGGCGCGATGGTCGTCGTCGTGGCGTTGCGGCGCTTGGCCCCCGCCTTTTCGAGCGCGCTGCCCTCCCAGGCCGGGAAAGCGCCGCGCGTCTCGGCCAGCGCCTCCGACGCAGCATGCGAGCGCTCTTGGATGAAGCCCATCACTTCGTCGGCCAGCCTGACGGCCTCTGCGCTGTCGTAGGCCAGCCCGAGGCGGAAGAGCATGTCCGCCCAGCCCATGACGCCCAAACCGATCTTGCGTGTCTGCTTCGTCATGCGCTCGATCTCGTCGAGGGGGTACTTGTTGACCTCGATCACGTTGTCCAGGAAATGCACAGCCAGATCGACGATTTCGCCTAGCGCTTCGTAATCGACCGCCCACCGCCCCGGCGCTGTCTCTTTGAGCGCTTCGAGCAGGTTGATCGAACCGAGGTTGCAGCTCTCGTAGGGCAAGAGCGGCTGTTCCCCACAGGGGTTGGTGGATTCGACTTCGCCGAGTTGCGGCACCGGATTGTCGCGGTTGATGCGGTCGAGAAATACGATGCCCGGTTCGCCGTTGCGCCAGGCCGCGTCGACGATCGTGTCGAAGACTTCGGCAGCGCGAAGGCTGCCTTCCACCTTGCCGGTGCGCGGGTTGACGAGATCGTAGTTTCCGTCCCTTTCCAGCGCCTCCATAAAGGCGTCCGTCAGGCCGATGCTGATGTTGAAGTTCGTGATGTCGGCGTTGTTTTTCTTGCAGTCGATGAAGTCCAGCACATCCGGATGATCGACGCGCAGGATACCCATGTTGGCGCCCCGCCGCGTGCCCCCCTGTTTGACGGCCTCGGTCGCCGCGTTGAACACCCGCATGAAGCTGATCGGGCCGGACGCGACGCCGCCCGTCGAACGCACGGCCGCCCCCGACGGCCGCAGCCGCGAAAAGCTGAAGCCCGTGCCGCCGCCGCTTTTGTGGATCAGCGCGGCATGCTTGACGGCGTCAAAGATCTCTTCCATGGAGTCGCCCACCGGCAGCACAAAACAGGCCGAAAGCTGCCCGAGGGCTTTGCCCGCGTTCATCAGCGTCGGCGAATTGGGCATGAACTTCTTCTCCATCATGGCCCGAAAAAAGCGCTCCTCGACCTCGCGCAGCGTCGCTTCCTTCACATCGGGATCAAAGCAGCGTTCCGCCCCCGCGATGTGCTGCGCGACCCGCCGAAACATGGCGGGGATGTCCTCCGTCACCTTGCCCTCGACGTCGCGGCTCAGGTAGCGACGCTCCAATACTTTTTGCGCGTTATCGGAAAATAGCATGTCCATCGATCTGCGTTCTCGCTTTCCCTCGCATCGGAGCCGGGTCGCTTCGGTGCGAGACGTTTCGTACGGGCGCAAAAAACAGCACACCTAGCGGCTCGGGAGCTTTGGGGTGCGGATGCGCCTAGCGTTTGTATCTCTGGGTGATTGGCTTGAATCCCTATATCTTGGAGTTGTTATTATCCCAAACTACCATATGTAGTGCCTTTCGGGATGCGCACTCATCATACCACACGTGAGCGGCTGTGTCCAGATATGCTTCCCACACTTACCAATTTTTGTATGGCCACGAACCCCGCCATCGGGGGAAGGCGATTGGAATTTAAAGATTCCATACTTTTTTCGGTTTCTGCCCAACACGCACTCCAATATCCTAAATTTTACTCTATTTAAATATGCTATTCGCTCGCCAAAATGCGCTGCATCTTCGGCAGATGGATCGCTTCGTCACCGCTGCTGTGCAGGACGATGGAGCGCTCCCTTCCCGCATCTGCCCGCAGTCCGTTTTCTTCGAGTACATGCGCGATCTGTGCCACCGTGCCCGCCGTGCCGTCGAAGAGGGCGTGTTTGCCGCGAAAGTGCGCGTCGGCATAACGCGCGATCTCCTTCCGCGCCAAATCAAAATGCGTGCAACCGAGTACGATCGCGTCGATCTCCTGGCCATCGAAGGGATGCAGCAGCCCCTCCACCGTCGCATCGAGCGCGCCGAATTCAAACAGATGCGCCTCGATCTCCGTCACGAGCGCCGTCGAAGGCAGATCGATCACCCGTGCTTCCCCATGTAAGCGCCGCTTCAGCGCCTGGTAACGCGCCAGCATGCAGGTGGCTTGGGTCGCCATCATGAGCACCCGCCCCGACCCCGACGCCAGCGCCGGTTTGATCGCAGGCTCCATGCTGATCACCGGAATCGAAAACTGCGAACGCATATCCTCGATCGCCGCCGAGGTCGCGGTGTTGCACGCGATCACGATCGCTTTCGCGCCCTGCCCGATCAACACTTCGGCGCACGCCATCGCGCGATCGTGGATCGCCTCCATGCTCTTGTCGCCGTAGGGCGCGAACGCATTGTCGCCAAAAAACACGAAGCTCTCATCCGGCAAGCGCGCGCTCGCCGCCTTCAGCACCGTCACGCCGCCCAGGCCCGAGTCCATCATTCCGATCGGTCGGTTGTTCATTGCGCTCCCTTTTTTGGGGATTTCATCCCCAAACCCCGACTCAAGGGGCAAGCCCCTTGAGAATCCCTATTTTCGACCATTGAACCGTACATGATTCGTTCCGGATCGAGCGAGCCGTGAACGGAGATCAAAAGGCGCTCGGCATCGGCTCAAAACTTTTTTCATGATAGCACGATACCAAGACATGCGCAAGCGCGGCTCAGTTCTTCGATTCGATGCCGGCGCTCTTGGCGATGGCTTTTGCGAGGTAGGGAACGGCGTTGAGCGCTTCTTCGAGGGTATTGGCGTTGTGGCCGACCTCGACGAGCAATGCTTTTCCTTTGATGTGCTGGTTATAGCGCGCGGTTTTGACACGGATGGGCTTCACAAGCCCTTTTTGATATGCATCCAACTTCTCGGTGATCGACAGCGCCAACGCGTAGTTTTGCTTATAATTCGGCTTGATCTTAAATCCAACACCTGTCTTGCCTTCACCCGTTCCGACGACAAACATTAGCCGCGCGACCTTTTCGCCGTCGATCACGACGTAATCCCTTCCCTCCTCGTTTTGGGCGCCTTCTTCGCGTTCCCAGGCGTCGCGGTGAACGTCGATGAAGAGCTCGATCGTCGGGTGCTCTTTCAGCATTTTTTCCATCATGACGATCGATCGATCGTAAGCGTAACCCAACTTGGGCGGCTCGAAATTCGTCGTGACGTGCAGCACCGAAATGCCGTACTCCTTGCTGAGGATCTCGGCGAGCTTTGTCCCCACCGCAACGATGTTTCGGTCG
>JAVBLF010000136.1:0-23071 GCA_031553675.1 Eubacteriales bacterium
TCGACGAGGCTGTGGGGTTTGTTCGTGTGGATGAGCAGCATCTCGTGTTCGCCCAGGGCGAGCGGGACATAGCGGTAGTCCAGCGTGTGGCAGTCGAGCAGGATGGCGTGGTCGCGCTTGCCGAGGGAGGACGCGAACTGATCCATGATGCCGCAGTTGACGCCGACGTATTCGTTTTCGGCGCGGCGGGCCATGACGGCCAGCTTGACGTGGTCGATCGGCTGTTCGGCGAGCGAGAGCAGGGCGTAGGCGGTGACGACCTCGATCGACGCCGAAGACGACAGGCCGCCGCCGTAGGGGACGGTGCCGTGATAGAGCAGATCGCAGCCGGGGATTTCGTAGCCTTCCTGCGCAAGCGCCCAAGCGGCGCCAATCTGGTAGTTGCCCCAGGGGAGGGTGCGGTAGGCGTCGAGATCGTCGAGATCGGCATCGACGCGGTCGGGCAGGCTCGTGACGGCCAGACGCATGCGCTTGTCGCCGCGTTTGCGAGCGACGACGGCATTGGCGAGCGTCAGCGCAGCCGGAAACACGTAGCCGCCATTGTAGTCGGTGTGCTCGCCGATCAGATTGACGCGCCCGGGCGCTGTAAAGATCCGGAGATCGGATGCGTCACCGCCGTAGATCGACAGAAATCGGGCGATCAGTTCGTCGGGTTTCATGGGGCGGCCTCCTTGTCGTTCGCGCAAAAGCGGTCATACGCGGCGCGGAGTTCGACAGCTTTTTCTTCGGGCGCGGTCGGGTTGCAATGCGCGCCTGCGCCTGTTTCGCTCGAGGCGTTGAATTGCTGTTTGTCAGCGGAACGCAGGGGGGTAAAAAACTCGATGTGGAAGCGGTAGCAATCGCTTGCGTCCTCGCCGTGAAGCGGCCCTTGCTGCATGCACATCATGTAAGGGAAGGGCATGTCAAAGAGCGCGTCGAGCATGCCCACGGCGTTGCGGACCGTGCGGGCGAGCGAGGCGCGTTCGGCGGCGGTGAGATCCCAAAGGTAGAGGACATTCCGCCGGGCGACGATCGAGATGCCGTAGGCGTTTTCGGCAAAAAAGGGCAAAAGCACCGTGAAGTGTTCGTCCTCGAAGATGACGCGGCGGCTGTCGGCGCGTTCGGCGTCGAGCCAATCCGCGACGAGGTTGCGACCGGTCGCGGCGTGGTGATCGCGGCAGGCGGCCAGTTTGTCGCCGACTTTCTTGGGCACGAATGGGTAGGCGTAGATCTGCCCGTGCGGGTGCGGCATGGTGACGCCGACTTCCTTGCCGCGGTTTTCGAATACGAATACGTAGCGAACCGCCGGATCCTGGGCGAGTGCTTGGGAGCGCTCCGTCCAGAGCTCGACGAGTGCTTCGACGTGGGACAGCGGCAATGCGGGCAGCGTCGCCGTGTGGTCGGGCGAGTAGAGGATCACTTCGCATTTGCCATAAGCGGGCATGGTTTGAAAGAAGTCGTTTGCCACGTCGTCCGGCGCAGGTGGAGTTGGGCTGAGCGCCGGAAAGTCGTTGTCGTACTTCCACACCTCGAAGCGTTCGGGCACGCGTCCGCTCCCAGGGCAAAACGGACACCAGTCCGCGGGCATTTGCGGGCGGTTTTGCCGGTGGGATGCCACCATGAGCCAATCGCGCTTAAAGGGATTGTATCGCAGTTCTGCCATCGGAACCTCCTTGGAAGGGGTGCGCAAGACGGGTTGGAAATCGATTCATTTTTGACTCTATTATATCATCGACCCTTTGCCATTTCAAGGAATGCAGAACAAAAGGCATGCCGAATCTTCTCGAACTGTGCTACGATGGGGGTGGAAGTGCATGCGCAAAGTGCCGCTGAAGGAGGCGTTGAAACCATGGATTTCACAGAACTGCTGCGATATCGGAAATCGACGCGCAAGTTTACCGACGAGGCGATTTCGCAGGACGATTTGACGCGGATACTGGCCGCCGCGAACGGCGCGCCCGTCGGCAGCAACCTCTACCGAGACGTCCACCTGACGATCGTGCGGGATCGGGGCGTACTCGACGCGCTGGCGGAAGCCGCCATCCAAAGGCTGGAGGACAAAGAAACGATGCGGCGCATCGTCGGAGACATCCCGGCCAGCGCCATCGATCCGAAGCTGATCGACCCCTTTTACCATGCGCCCCTCGTCGTCTTTGTGTCGCACCGAAAGCAGGATCTGCAACCGGGCATCGAGTATTCCAATGTCGCCTGCATCGTGTATTCCATGCACCTGGCCGCGACGGAATTGGGGCTGGGCAGCGTCTTCATGTGGGGCGTACTCGAAGCCATGCGCGAATTCCCCGAACGCGATCACACCGAGCTCTTGCAGCTTCCGGACGGCTTCGAACCGCTGCTGGGGCTGGCGGTCGGCCATCCGGCAAGCGAGCGGCGTGCGCGCGACATCAAGGAGCGAATCGGCGTCAATTGGGTGTAGGCGATCAAAAGGGGAGAGGACCTGCCTCTCCCTTTTTCGCGCGAAATGGCGTCGTGATTCAGTTCGGTAGCTTGAGATAGCCCATAAAGGGGTTGTAGGGAATGCCCTTGTGACGGATTTCGAAATGGAGGTGGGGGGCATTCGCACCGGTCTTGCCGGAATAGCCGATCAGGTCGCCCTTTTCAACGTGGTCGCCCGAACTGACGGAAACGCTGTTCAGGTGGGCGTAGACGGTGGTAAAGCCTTCGCCATGGTTGAGCTCGATGACCCTTCCATACGTGCCGGTGCCCTTGGGCTTGGTGTACCAGGTGACGGTGCCGCGCGCCGACGCGTAGACGGGGGTGTCCATGGACGCGCGCAGGTCGATGCCGTAATGGATGCGCCCGTAGGATTTGCGCCAACCGAAATAGGACGTAACGGTCATGCGCTTCAGCGGGTAGGCAAAGGAAAACGAGGCTTCGGGTCCGGCGACGCCCTGGGTGGCGTCGGAGGCGCTGACGGCTTTTTTGTTGATATTGGGGTAGAACTCGCCCGCGCCCATCTTGGGATTGCTCGCCCAGGTGCTGGTCGGCCTCGCGTAGTTGAAGGCCGAATCATTTTTCGAAGGCCAGCCGTCCTTTTCGAGGCTTGTGTCCGCGGCTGGGGGTACGGCGATCTTGCGCGGATCGAGCTCGGCGGCTTCTTCGGTGGTGAGCAAGGGGGGCGTGCCCGTGTCGTCGGCCAAGGGCGTTCCGGACATGGACGCGTCCTGCTTGTCGGGATAGGCGACGATCGCGTGGGAACGTTCGTCCCCGCCGAGGAAATGGCCCTCCAGCTCTTGCGGTGCCTGCGCGTCGGGCGGGCTGATCATGCCGATCTCGGTGACGATGTCGGCGATCGTGTCGGAGGCGCTGTACGCGAGCGATTGCGTGCGGGCAGCGTTGCGTTGGGTCGTGCGGACGGAAACGGTGCTGGATTTGGGCAGAGAAGCGCTTCCGCGTTTGCGCTGTGTCGTCGCGCGCGCGGAGGCTTGCGTGTCGCACACGATGCGGTAGCTCGACGCGTTGACGCCCCATGCGTCGGCGCGTTCCTCGCTTTGCACGCTCGTGGGCCGGAGGTCGTAGCGGTTGGCGTTGCTGGCGTCGAGGGTGTGAAAAGGGTGCGTGCTCGCCCCGAAGAGGAGCGACAAGACGGCGCCGGGTACGGCGATGGCCATCAGTCCGGCCGCCAACACGGGCAAAGCGCCGTTTTTGGCCGCGTGCCAAGCCGTGCTTTCGGCGAGGGCTGTGCGGCCGTCGTTGAGGGTCCGGTCAGAAAAGCGGCGGCCGCCCTCCTGACCGAAATTGTGATGCTCAAAACTCTCCACTCTCATACATCTCACCTTTACATGGGTCGGGGGTCGTTCCGAACGGCAGCGTCCGAAGGAATGAGACGACTGCCGTTTGCGACGAAAGCAAGCTTCCCCTCGAGCTTTCGTGCACGTTTGTCTTACCGTTGCCAAGTCGTGGGACCGGTTGCAGCACAGACAACGATGCTACAGCGCGGCTGTGAAAAACCGTGTTTGTAAATAGGCTGATATCTGGAATCAAGACGGAACGCGTTTGGCGTTCCGTCGGTGGCCGATTGTGGGGGTGGGGCGGGGGCGAAATGCTCAGTGTCGCAAGGTCGAACGATAGCGCTCGACGAGGGCGAACACGCCGTCTCGCAGCGCGCTGTCCCAGTTGGCGCCGAAGTCTTGCGCGTTGGCGGCGCGTCCGTTGGCGGCGATGCGGTATTCGAGCAGGGCCGCGTCGTAGTCGCCCGTAGGCAGTGCGGACAGCAAATCCGCCCATTCCTTGGCTTCGGGGCGGCCTTCATACGCTTCGTCGGGATCGGCGCCGATCGAGATCGCGTAGCGGGCGGCCAGATCCTGGCAGATCAGCTCGTTAAGGGCGGTGGCGGTCGCGTCACCGGCGATGTCCGAGCCGAAAAAGAGGCGAGCGATCGCGAAAGCCAGGCGGGTCGCCAGCTTGGAATCGCGTTCATCGTCCGGCACGTCGATCACGATCAGACCGGCGTGGGTGGCGCTGCCTGAATCGATGCCCGACTCGAAGATCGCGAGCGATTCGTTATAAGGTCCGAGGATGGCGGCGTCATAGGCCAGGATGGCCTTGGCGTTTTCGAGTAGGCGGTTCATCTTGGCCGTGCGGGATGCGCTGACCTGGATCTTGCCCTCGGTGGTGAGGCGGCGATCCGGACCGAACACGATCGCGATGTCGCGGACGTTTTCGGCTTCGATCTTCCAGCTTCCGTCGCTCTGCTGGGTGACCTGCCCCGTCGCGTGGATCGCCTCGGTATCGGGCGCGATCAGGTTGACCGTGTAATCGCCCTTCATGGCGTAGTAGGGGACGGGCATGCCGTTGGGCGGGTCGAGTAACCAGCCGTTGGGACCAAAGCCCGCAGCGGTGGGGTAGAAATTCGTCAGGCGGACGGAGCGGGAGCTTCGTCCAAAGGCGGCGGTGTTGTCGGGGAGCTCGCAGCTAAAGGCGAGCGACATGCGCGCCGTCTGCCCCGGAGCGATCGTGGCGGGCAGGTGCACCCAGACGATGCTGGGGTCGGTGTCGTCGGGGGTATAGGCACAGGCCTGGCCGTCGACGATCACGCGGCTCCAGACGAGCTGGCTCTGCGCTTGGCCTTCCACGGCGCGGGGTTCGCCCGCGTAGACCCGAAGCGGTATCGCTTCGATCGCTGCGACGTTGGGGTTCGTGTATTCGATCTGCTCTTTGACGTCCAGTCGCGAAGCGTCGTCGTTGAGCGTCAGCTCGAGCGCGTAACGCTGGCGCGGTTCGGCGATGTCGGCTGGCAGGGGGGGCGTCGTTTCGGGGAGGAAGGCGGCGTTTTCGTCCTCGCCTGCGTCGGACGCGGCGATCGGCGTTGGACTCGATACAGGCGAAGGAGTAGCGGAGTTCAGTGCGCTCGACAGGGGCGTTTTGAACGGCGCCGTGACTGTCATGACCGTCTTCTTGGCGAAGTGCAGGATGTTGAGGTCGTAGGGCAATCCGAGCCGTGTGCCGACGATGGGGGCCAAAACGAGGAGTGTGACCACACCCAAGATCGAAAACGAGGCTGTGCGGCGCCTACGTCTGCGCCTCTGGCTGGGAGATTCATATCGGCTGATCTGCCTCAAAACGCTCTCCTTTCCTGCGCTTGGACGGCAGACGAATTGCATGGCGGGCGTGAGCAGCGTGGCTGCGCGACCGTATTTGCCATCTTTTCCCATTATAACACAAATACTGGGAAATGGAAGGGCCTTTCCAGCGTTTCGTCATTTGCGCCAAATCGCACCTGAAGATCCAACGGATTCATCATGCGGATCAAAGGTTTGCTGGCCCCACGTGTGGGCCGTTTTTGCTGTAACGGGCGATTGATAATGCCAATCAAGGGTGAACTTTGCTCAGGCAAAAATGGGATGATCCTTATGGTACGTGGGCGATTGGTAATGCGAATCAAGGGTTGGAACCCGCCACCCAAAAACAGGTTATCAAATCCGCTGTCGAAACGAGTTGAGGTTTCCCAAGCGGGCGATTGATAATCGCCCCTAGATCCCGATAACCTTGTTTATGCGCCTGTAGGGGCGATTATCAATCGCCCGTTGCAGCCGTACGGCCTCGCGATACGTTAGGTTCGTAACCCTTGATTCGCATTCATAAGGGGCCGCCGTTCAGCGGCGGACGTGCTCGGGTCGGCGCTCTTGGCCGGGCCGCAACGCCCACCCATTTGCGCGTTGGTTCGCGCCGTTAATTGTGGTAAAATACAATATGTCGATGGGCGTTCGTTTGAAATCGCGAACACCGTCGAAGTATCGGAAAATGACGTGGCTTCGATCTCGGAAGCGATTTTCGCCTTGCGGGAAGCCGTGCAATGGCGCAATCCATCGGGATTCCGGACCTTTGGCCGGGGGACAGCGCCCCCAAAAGAACGTAACTATAGGAGGATGGCGGTGGCTGGAAACCATAAACCTGCCGCGCTTTGCAGCTTGTCGGGCGACGCGGCGCTCTTTTCGTCGACGTCGGTCGAAAATCTCTTCATCCAGGAATTCATGCGCGACGCGCCCGGCGACTTCGTGAAGGTCTACCTCTTCGGGCTGATGCACAGCCAGTATCCGGATACGGCCGAAACGAGCATCGAGAAGTTTGCGTCGGCGCTGGGCCTGGAGCTCGACCGTGTGCAAAAGGCATTTCTGTATTGGCGCAACAAAGGACTTGTCCGCGAGAAGAACCACGGCTTTGAATTCGCCAACGTCCGGAGCGCCATGTTCGAGGGCAAGCTCGCCGTGGCGGGCGATCGCCTTTACGAGCACGCGGAGTTGTCCAATCGTATCGAAGAGGCGGCGGGCGGGCGGGCGTTTACGCCGGCGGAATACGCGATCCTCTACGACCTCGTCGACATCGACGGCTTCGAAGAGGAAGCGGTCGTTTGGCTGGTGCGGCATTGCGAAGCCGCCTATGGAAAAAAGCTCAACAAGACCCGCTTGGAATCGATCGCGCGCGAGTGGAAGCAGGCCGGGCGCTCGACCGAGGACGCCGCGCGCACCTTCGTACTGGCCCGCGAGCAAAAGCAGAGCCCTGCCAACGAGATCCTCGCGAAGCTGGGCATCCTGCGCATCGCGTCCGAGGCCGAGCACAAGCTCTATCTCAAATGGACGGGGACATGGGGCTTTTCGCACGACGCGATCGCCGCCGCCTGCGACGGCATGACGGGCGTCCAAAAGCCGAACTTTCTCTACCTCGACAAGCGGCTGTCGTCGCTCTACGAAAAGGGGCAGACGACAGCCCGCACGATACTCGAAGGCGCCAAGGTCAAGACGGCCTTTGACGAAAAGGTGCAGATGTGCATGTTCCGGCTGGGCTTGTCGGGCATGGTCACGGACGTCAACCGCAGCTTCTACCGCACCTGGACGGAGAGCTATGGCCTCCAGCCCGACGCGGTTCTCCTGATCTGCGACGAAGTCAGCGCCCAGGGAAGTCCGTCGTTCAAGGCGGTCGAAACGTTGGCGGCCTCCTTCGCGCGCAGGGGTTTGCATGACGTCGAAGACATCCGGCGCGATCGCGCGCTTGGCGACGAGGCGACGCGCGTCTTCCGCGCGGCGGGCCTGTCCACCGTGCCGAAAGAGGAAGACAAAACGCGCTTGGCCGAATGGAAACAAGACCTTCCGATGGAGCTGATCCTCTTGGCGGCGTCCTACGCGTCGGAGGCGCAACGCCCGAAAGCGTATCTGGCGCGCGTCCTGGACGACTGGCGAAAAAGCGGCATCCGCACGCTCGACGCGGCCAAGCGCGATCGCGAGGCGCGTGTGGCCAAGCGTTCCCGCGAATCCGAACCGTCCCAACGCGCGGCCAATGGCGTGCATTACGGCAACGAACGGAAGTACGACAACGGCACGCTCGACGCGTTGATCGAGGATCTGACGGAGTAAGCGATTCGACTGTGTATATTCGATAGTTAGAGGGTTTTGCCCAGAGCTATTATAGCATTTATTCTACATGTTGGGGAGAAAAAAATGCCTTGGGAAACGGAATACGCCGCGATCCGCGCGCGAAATTTGCAGGTACAGCGGGAACGGCGGCGGCAGGTCCTCGCGCTGTGTCCGGCGCTCGCGGCGTGGGAAAGCAGCTACCTTGAGGCACAGCGGCGCCGCGCATCTTCCGCCGGGAACGCCGCGCCCAACACAAATGCAAACCCGACCATGCAGGTCGAACGGTTGCTTGCGCAACGCGCCGCGATCTTGGAGAGCGTTGGATTGCCGAGCGATTATCTGTCGTTGCCGACCGACTGCCCGATCTGCCGCGATTACGGCTACGTCGACGGCAAGCCATGCGCCTGCCTGGAAAAGAAGCGATTTGCCTCGCGCACCCGCCGCTCCAACCTCGTCGGCCTCGAAACCCAGAGTTTTTCGCGTTTCGACGAGACGGTTTTTCCCGAAGAAGGCGGCCAGCGCGAGCGCATGAAAAAGCTGCGCGACCTCTGCGTCGACTATGCCGCCGACTTTCCCCACAACGACCCCAAGAACCTGCTCTTTATCGGAAACGCCGGTCTGGGCAAAAGCTTTTTGCTGAACAGCGTGGGCCGTGCCGTGCTCGATCGGGGCTTTTCCGTGCTGAAGACCACCGCGAACCAGTTTCACCAAATGCTGATGGACGACGTGATTCGGCGCCGCGACATGGCGCCGCTTCGCGAGCTGGAGAGCTGTGACCTGCTGCTCTACGACGACCTCGGCTGCGAGCCCAACGTCAAGGGAATCGTGGAAAACTATTTTTTTGCGCTTATTGCCGAACGCCACAGCGCAGGGCGCGCCATGGTCACGGCGAGCAACTGCTCGGCCAACGAGATCGCCGAGCGCTACGGGGAGCGAACCTTGTCGCGGCTGTTGGATCGGCAAAACACGAGGGCGCTTGCCTTCAAGGGGCAGGACCTGCGTTTGCTGAGGACGCAATAAACATAACTTTCTTTTGGGAACGCGCTTTTGGGGAACGCGCTTTTTGAAAAAAGCTGCGCAAAAACTTTCATCGTCGGCGCTTTCGTCCGCCTCTCAACGAGGCGCACGAATCGGTACTTCGACGGAAATTCGCCGCATTAAGTGTGCTTTCTTGAATCAAAACTTTGGCGAGAATTCGCCGCGAAAAGGAGGCTGGGATGAATCCAACCGATCGTTGGCTGCAAAAATGGGAAAACAAGTTTGGACGCTTTGCGCCGCCCTACATCATCGTGCTGGTCGTCGGCGGTATGGCGCTCGTCTACGCGATGAAGTTCCTCGATCGTGCCGACTTAGCGGCGTTTCTCGACTTCGACCGCGATGCTATCCTCAGCGGGCAGGTCTGGCGCTTGATCACCTTTGTTTTCATGGTGCCGGATTTCGGCTTGATCATGACCGTACTGGAGCTTTACTTGCTTTGGCTCATGGGTTCGGCCCTGGATCGCGAGTGGGGCTCGTTCAAGTTCGACGTCTTTTACTTTGCCGGCATGATCGGCACGGCGCTCGCCGGCCTTTTGACCGGCTACGCGACGAACATCTATATCAACCTGTCGCTCTTTCTGGCCTTCGCGATCATATTTCCCAACTATGAACTCTTGCTCTTTTCATCCTGCCGGTGAAGGTCAAGATTCTCGCCTATGTCGATGTCGTCCTGCTGCTCGGCATGCTGATCTTCAACACCTGGCCGGGGCGCTTGGCCGTGCTGCTGTCGTTGATCAACATCGCGATCTTTTTCTGGCATGACGGCAAAAAGACGATCGAACACGCGAGGCGTCGGGCAAAATGGAAGCGCGACATCAACGGCAAGTGATCAAAATCCAAAATGACGAGGGAAGCTATGCATAACGAGGACAACACACGGGAAAACGCGGCCGTCGAAACCGGCCGAAACTTTATCGAAGACATGATCGCGTCCGACGTCGCCGCGGGGAAGATGCGCGTACAGACGCGCTTTCCGCCCGAACCGAACGGCTATCTCCACATCGGCCACGCCAAGGCGATCTGCATCAACTTCGGCATGGCGGAGAAGTTTGGCGGCAAGTGCAACCTGCGCATGGACGATACGAACCCCGCCAAAGAGGACATAGAATACGTCGAGGCGATCAAGCGCAACGTCGAATGGCTGGGCTTCCGGTGGGACGCGCTTTGTTTTGCGTCGGACTACTACGAAAAGCACTACGAGAGCGCCTGCATTCTGATCGAAAAGGGCCTGGCCTACGTCGACGACCAGAGCGGTGAAGAGATCCGTGCGACGAGGGGGACCTTGACGGCACCGGGGACGGAAAGCCTCTGGCGCAACCGGAGCGTCGAGGAAAACCGGGTGCTCTTCCAAGCCATGCGCGCGGGGGAATTTCCGGATGGCAGCAAGGTTTTGCGCGCCAAGATCGACATGGCCTCGCCCAACATCAACATGCGCGACCCGGTGATCTACCGCGTGCTGCGAGCGACGCACTACCGCAGCGGCGACGACTGGTGCATCTACCCGATGTACGATTTCGCCCACCCGATCTCCGACGCGATCGAGGGCATCACGCATTCGCTCTGCACGCTCGAATTCGAAGACCATCGCCCGCTCTACGACTGGGCGGTGGAAAACGTGGGGCTTTGGCCGGACCCGCCGCACCAGACCGAGTTTGCCCGCCTGAACATGACCCGGACGATCATGAGCAAGCGTTATCTGAAAATGCTGGTCGACAACGGTTCGGTAGCGGGCTGGGACGACCCGCGCATGCCCACGCTTTCGGGCATTCGGAGGCGCGGCTTTCCGCCCGCCGCCATCCGCCGCTTTTGCGAGATGATCGGCGTCGCCAAGAGCAATTCCGTCGTGGACGCCGCCATGCTCGAATACTGCGTGCGCGACGAACTCGGCGCGAAAGCCCACCGCATGATGGCCGTCGTCAAGCCGCTGAAAGTGACGATCGAAAACTGGCCAGAGGGCGTCTATGAAGATGTCGTCCTCGAAAACATGCCGGGCGACGAAGCCGCTGGATCGCGAACCATGCGCTTTGGCCGCGAGCTTTGGATCGAAGCCGACGACTTCATGGAGGATCCACCCAAGAAGTTTTTCCGCCTCCGCCCCGACGGCGAAGTGCGCCTGAAGAACGCCTACATCATCAAGTGTGTCGGCTTCGACGTGGACGAAAGCGGCAAGGTGATCGGCGTTCGCTGCACCTACGATCCCGATTCCAAGAGCGGCGCTGAGGTGCGCAAGGTGAAGGGGACGCTGCATTGGGTGAGCGCTGCCGACGCCGTCGACGCCGAGATCCGGCTCTACGACTATCTGCTCTTGCCTGACGACGATCCCGAAACGGCCGGCAAAGACTTCTCCGAACGCATGAACCCCAACTCACTCGAAGTGGTCCACGGCAAAGTCGAGCCCGCCCTCGCCGGACGAAACGAGGGGGAGAGCTTCCAGTTCATGCGCATCGGCTACTTCTGCGCCGACCCCGACGGCACGCCCGAGAAGCCCGTCTTCAACCGCGTCGTCGGCCTCAAGGATTCGTGGGCGAAGCAGAAATAAAGAAATGGATGGGGCGATGGGAAATTCTCAGCATTGAGCCCTCAGGAGAGACAGCAGGCATTTATCAATGCGAATCAAGGGTTACCAACCTAACGTATCGCGAGGCTGTTTTGCTGCATCGGGCGATTGATAATCGCCCCTACAGGCACACAAACAAGGCTATCGGGATGTAGGGGCGATTACCAATCGCCCGCGTATCATAGTTCACCCTTGATTGGCGTTATCAATCGCCCGTGGCAGCAAAACGGCATTTCGACACGTTGTGCTTGCGCACGAAACCAAGCGACGGCGTGCCTGGCGGGAGCCGGGCATGCCGGGGAGCCGAAGGCGTCCAAAAGTTTTTGCCCCACTTTTTTCGAAAAGTGGGTAGGGGCTTGGGGATGAAATCCCCAAAAAGAGAGGTTTTATGACAAAAGTACGTACCCGCTTCGCGCCGAGCCCGACCGGATACCTGCACATTGGGGGGCTTCGATCGGCGCTTTACGCCTACCTGTTTGCGAAAAAGCAGGGCGGCGACTTTATTCTGCGCATTGAGGACACAGACCAGCAGCGGCACGTCGAGGGCGCGGAGGACGTGATCTACAATACGCTGCGGGAGACGGGCCTGATCTGGGATGAAGGGCCGGACGTCGGCGGGGCATACGGCCCTTACGTGCAGACCGAACGCCGCGCCATTTACCAGAAGTACGCGGACGAGCTGGTCGAGCGCGGCGGCGCGTATCGGTGCTTTTGCACGAAAGAAGAACTGGATCGGCGAAGGGCCGAAGCCGAGGCGAAGGGCGAGACGTTCAAGTACGACAAGCATTGCCTGGGCTTGAGCGAGGCCGAGATCCGTGAGAAGATCGAGGCGGGGCTGCCCTGCGTGATCCGGCAAAACGTGCCGGAAAGCGGGCAGGCCAGCTTCGACGACCTGATCTTCGGGCAGATCACGGTCGATTGCGCGACGCTCGACGACAACGTGCTGATCAAGGCCGACGGCTTGCCGACCTACAACTTTGCCAACGTCGTGGACGATCACCTCATGGCGATCTCGCACGTCATGCGCGGCACGGAATACCTGTCATCCACGCCGAAGTACAACCTGCTCTACGAGGGTTTCGGCTGGGAAAAGCCCCAGTACATCCACATGTCGCCCGTCATGCGGGACGAAAAACGCAAGCTGAGCAAGCGCGACGGGGACGCTTCGTACGATGATTTCATCCAAAAGGGCTACCTGAAAGAGGCGATCGTCAACTACATCGCGCTTTTGGGCTGGAACCCGGGCACAGAGCAGGAAAAGTTTTCGTTGGAAGAACTCGTCGAGGCATTCTCGCTCGAAGGCATGAGCAAGAGTCCGGCGATCTTCGACCCGGTCAAGCTGACCTGGCTGAACTTCGAGTACATCCGCGCACTCGACCCGGCGGACTACCGGGCCTATGCGCTGCCTTGGTACGAAAAGGCGGGGCTTGCGGGCTGGGACTATGGCATCCTCGACCGCATCCTCCAGCCGCGCACCGAGATCTTTTCGCAGATCCCCGACATGGTCGCGTTTCTCGTCGCGATGCCGGCTTTCGACGCGTCGCTCTACGCCAACAAGAAGAGCAAGTGCGACCCCGCGCTCGCGAAAGAACTGTTGCCGCAGGAAATGGCGCTCTTGGAAGGGCTCCCCGATTGGAACGAAACGGCCATCCACGACGCTTTGATGCAATTTGCCGCCGATCAGGGGCGGAAAAATGGCCAGGTGCTCTGGCCGCTGCGCATCGCGATCGCGGGACAGGCCGTGACGCCGGGCGGCGCGATCGAAATCCTCGCGCTCCTGGGGCGGGACGAATCGCTGCGGAGACTGCAAGAAAGCATGGCGGCACTCGGCGCATAGGCCGAAGGCAATTTTCGCAAAAATTTGCAGGAATGAAATCGATTTTCTTGCAAAATCGCCCTTGCAAATCTGCGGCGCTGTGCTATAATAAAGTTATAAAAAGAGAGTGGTTCGAGAGAAAAGGAAAGGCGAGTTTCGTCAATTTTCCGCAAAAGGAGGGGATTCCCTTGTACGATTCAGTTACCGAAACCATAAGCGCCTTGCAAGCGGGCGCGTTTGCAGGGGGCTTCCACCAAGCGAGATTGACGCACAAATTTGCATGAAAGCATGCATGATCTGTCATTTTCCCGACAGAGCGCGTGCATGAAAGCGAACCCCACGAGATAGCGTGATACGCGTCAATCCCCCTTACGCCGGATCGGACGATGACACAGACGCATCGCCATGCGCCCCGTCGAACGGCAGGTGGGAACGGCCGCCAACGCAACGATCGAAAGCGAATCCTTCGCGGTCGATTGTGCGGGATCAAGGCGTGCGCGGCCAACGCAAAGGCATTCGCACATTCGATCAGCATGGGACGCCCATCGGAACACGCTTCATCAGGAGAAGCAAGATTGTCGATACGCAGCGAAACCGATCCCCACGAAGCACAGGAACCCAAGGGATCGCGTGAGACGACAAGGACCAAACGGTGCGATCGAGAGTTGTAACGTACAAGTTGAAACCAATCGGAAAATACATCGATATGGAGGTCAGATTGTCACACCGATTGGCGCACCCGATGCAAAGCCCTGTGAATGCCAGTTTTTACATAGATACTGGACAACCGAAATCGGTCTGGACATGTATGTAGAAGCACACAACTGAATAGCCAACGAAGGCGCGGACCGAGCGGTTCGCGCCTTTTGTGTGCGCAGACAATAGACCTGTTCGGGAACCCGCTTTTGGTAGATTTCCGAGCAAATATTTCGTTATGCAAGAAAGCACCGACGACGCATAATCGAAGAAGTTCTGCTAGGAGGTGCTGCCGCGGCAGAGCGGAAAATTTGCCGGAAAGCTGTCGGAATGGGGTTTCCGAACAGGTCGAATGAATTAACCTATGATTTCCGCTTTCAGGGCCGCGCTGGGGATCTTGAAGTCCTTGGCGCTGTTGTAGGACGAAAATGTGACGGTCGACGTGCAGTTGTCGACGTTGATTTCGCCGGAATCTTCGGCGTCGACCACTGTTTGAAAAAACTTCTTCATATCGGTCGAAAAGCGCACCGGCAGAAACGTCTTTTTGCTGATCCAGATGGTAAGCGAAACACTCGGCAGTTCCTTGCCAAGATTCTCTGTCGATTCAGAATCGAGCCCCAACCCTTCGAGCGTGCTCGTGATGTCGTCCGAAGCCTGCTGGATGTCATTTCCCGTAAGGATGCCCTTGACCTTGTAGCAGGCGATGCCGTTGACGGTTTCGCTACCGGCAATTTTGGGATTTCGAATGCTCTTCAGATAGCTGCAATTGATGTTCTTCGCGTTCTGCGCGACAATCTGCTCCTCTAAGCCTTCGTAGCCGATCTCGATTCGACCCCAGCCATCTTCGCCTTGGATATAAACGTATTCCGGGTCCATGTATACGAGCGAGGGATCGCTGCTTTGCGTTGAGTTGTTCTTGCCGTCCGAGAGTGTCACGCTGGTCGTCACGCTGGTTTTGAGCTTGAGCGGCTTATCAAAGCCGGTTTCCGAAGACTTGGTGGTCAATGTGATGCTTTCGTGACCGTCAGGGTTGGAGAGCTTGACCTTGAACACGACGGAGGAGGAGTAGCTTTGGGCGGCGCTCATCTTGTCATAGGATTTTTGGAGCAGATCGGACGTGGTGAGGGCGAAGGCTTGGGCGCTCATCGCGACGATGAGGGCGAGGCAGAGAGCAAGGATGCGAGCGGTACGTTTCATGAATGGCTCCTTGTCGTAGCGAGGGATAAGTGCGGGATACAAATGAAAAACATGGAAAACATATACAAATTATAGCGTATTCACGCGTTTGAAGCAAGCCGCATATTTGCTCACGTGCGATTGCGGCAAAGGCACCTTTCGCGTTTGACAGAGAACGCGGCAATGTTGTTTAATAGGGATCGAAGCATGGGAGACATGGCGTCCTTTGCGATATGAGGAGAACATGGAGGCAGAACTTGATACGTTTGCTTGCGCTCGACATCGACGATACCCTACTCGACAGCCGCGGTAGATTGCCCGCCGAAAACAAGGCAGCCATCGCGCGCGCCGCGGATGCCGGCGTGACGGTCACGATCTCGACCGGCCGTGCCTACGCCGGCGCCAAAGCGATCTGCGAGGCGATCGGGCTGCCCGAAATACCCGTCATCACCTTTGGCGGCGCGCAGATCGCCGACTACCCGAGCGGCAAGACGCTCTTTATGGATCTTTTGCCTGCGGAAACTGTGCGCGAAGTCTGCGCCTTTGCGTGGGAGAGGGGAGAATACGTCCAGATCTACGACGGCGACGACTACCTCTTTCACAAGGACGGCGAGGAAGCGCGCTACTACGCGGGGCGTCTCGGCTATCCCGGCATCCAGGTCGATCTGCTGGCGGGCGATTTTCACAACAGCCCCAAAGTGCTCACCATCCTGTCCGAAGAGACGATCGCCGATTTCTACCGCGCGGCGCGCGAACATTTTGGCGATCGCCTGCGGATCTTCCAGTCGGGGCCGCGCTTCATCGAGTTCTGCAACCCCGGTATCGACAAGGGCAGCGCACTCGCCCAACTCGGCCGCATGCTCGGCATCGCGCGCGAGGAAATGCTTGCCATCGGGGACAACGGCATCGACGTGCCCATGTTGCGCTACGCGGGTCTGGGCATCGCCGTCGCCAACGCGACCGAGGAATGCAAAGAAGCCGCCGACCTCATCACCCTGAGCTGCGACGACAACGCCGTCGCCCACGTCATCGACACGATCATCTTGCCACAAAACCCGATCAGGAGCTGAAAACATTGGCCAACCGAACGACGATCTCTGTCCGGCAGTTCGCCGACGATCTGGGCATGTCGGTCAGCGTGCCGGGGCGCACGCATTTCGACGTCGAATCGAGCGACATCAACCTGCCGGGCCTACAATTTGCCGGGCATTTCATGCACTTTGCCCACGACCGCGTTCAGATGGCGGGCAATGCCGAGATGACGCTCTTGAGCGAGCTCGACGCCGCAACGCTCGAAGAACGCATGACGACCTATTTTGGCTACTCCATGCCGCTGCTCGTGATCGCGCGCGGCCACAAGGCGCCGGACGCCATGGCCGACAAAGCGCGGGAAGCCGGCGTGCCCATCCTCCGCAGCGCACTGACAACGACGAAATGCACCCACCGCGTCGTCAACTACCTCGACCGCGTCCTCGCGCCGACGATCACGCGCCACGGTGGATTGATCGACGTCTACGGCGTTGGCATCATGCTCATGGGCGAAAGCGGCATCGGAAAAAGCGAGACGGCCCTCGAGCTCGTCAAGCGCGGCCACCGCCTCGTCGCGGACGACGTCGTCGAGCTGACCCGCGTCAACGAGAACCGCCTCATCGGCTCGTCCCCCGAACTCGTGCGCTTTTTGATGGAGATACGCGGCATCGGCATCATCGACGTCCGCCACATGTACGGCGTCGGTGCTGTCATGCTCGAAAAAAGCGTCGACATCGTGATCGAGCTCGAAGACTGGAACGAAAACAAGCAGTACGATCGCCTCGGCCTCGAAGACAACCACATCCGCTTGCTCGACGTGCGCATCCCTCACATCACCATGCCTGTCCGCCCTGGCCGCAACCTCGCCATCATCGTCGAGGCCGCCGCCCGCAACCTCCGCAGCAAGCACATGGGCTACAACGCCGCCCAGGAGTTCGACAAAAGGCTGCGGCATGAGATGGAGCTCGACGTGGAGTAGCAGAATTTCAGGTCGTTTTTCTATGTTTGGCGGGCGATTGATAATCGCCCGATGCAGCAAAACAGTCGAAACATAGCGGTTTGTAACCCTTGATGGGCGTTATCGACGCGCAGCATCACGGATCCGCCGGATGCACTGAAACGCGGAAAGGGATGGACTATGGCAAAGCTTTACTTCCGCTATGGCGCAATGGGGTCGAGCAAGTCGGCCAACGCGCTGATGGTACAATACAACTACGAAGAGCGGCACCAGAAGGTGCTGCTTCTCAAGCCCTCGCTGGACAAGCGCGACGGTGAAAAGGTCATCCGTTCCCGTTGCGGCTTGGAAGCGCCGTGTGAGTACTTCGAATACGTCTACGGAGGAAACTTTAACGCCAAGGATTACGGCTGCATCGTCGTCGATGAGGCGCAGTTCCTCTCCAAGCGCGACATCGAGACCCTGGTCAAGATCGTGGACGAAGACAACGTGCCCGTCGTCGCCTACGGCCTTCGCGCCGACTTTAAAGGCGATTTGTTTGAAGGAAGCCACTGGCTGCTCGCTTGGGCGGATACGATCGAGGAAGTCAAGACGATCTGCTGGTGCGGCCGAAAAGCCACCTACAACGCCCGCGTCATCGACGGCAAGGTCGCCAAGACCGGCGAACAGATCGTCCTTGGCGCCAACGAACTCTACGTCGGCCTTTGCCGCCGCCATTGGGCGCAGGGCAAACTGCACGATTGAGCCCCTCATGAATGGGATTCTTAAGGGGTTGAGACGAACAGTCTCAACGGGCGTTGAACATTTTTGTTCGACGCACTGGGGGTGAGCGCATCGCGCGAGGCTAACCCTTCGGCCGGTCCAGGACGGAGCCCTGGTAGGGGTTTGGGGACAAAGTCCCCCAAAGGAGCGTAACATGAGATTCTACGTCGCTTCGGGGCTCGAAAACTTCGCGCTCGTCCGCGAGGCAGTCGCGCACCTGAAAACTTTGGGGCATGCGCACGCCTACGACTGGACGGCGCACGGCGACATCCGCGACCAGGGCGACGCGCGCATGGCGGAGGTGGCGACGAACGAAGTGGCTGCTGTGATGGGCGCGGATTTCGTGCTGGCACTTTTGCCGGGCGGACGCGGCACGCACACCGAGATCGGGATCGCAATCGCGTCGGCGCTTGCGGGACGCAAGGCGATCTGGCTCTGGTCGGAGACGGGCGAGCACTTCGCCCACGACGAGCGCGCCTGCACCTTCTACTTTCACCCCGCGATTCGGCGCGTGACGGGCCCTTTCGAGGCGCTGTGCGCGGCGCTCGACGAACGTTTTGGAGAAAAAGAATGACCGTACGAAAGACGAAGATCGTCGCGATCGAAGGCATCGACGGCAGCGGCAAGACTGTGCAGTGGGAGCTGCTCCAGCGCAGGCTGATCGAAAGCGGCCAAACGGTCGAAACGATGTCCTTTCCGAATTACGAAGGCTTTTTCGGGTCGCGTTGCGGCGACCTTTTGCGCGGCGACGTCCTGCGCGCCGACCAGGTGGACAGCCGATCGCTCTGCCTCTGGTATGCGCTCGACCGCTGGGATCGCTTCAAGCGCTTTCGAGATGGCGCGAGCGATTTTCTTCTGATCAACCGCTTTGCGCTCTCAAACGCCGTCTACCAGAGCATACGCCCGATCGACGCGGGCATGCCGGACAATTGGGACTGGGTGCGGCAGCTCGAACACGGCGAGCTCGGCCTGCCCGAACCCGACCTCTACGTGTTGATGGACGTCGATCCGGGGCGCGCGCAGGAAAACGTCGATCAAAAGGACGAACGCGAATACGTCAAAGGCCGCGACGTCTACGAGGCGGCGCACGGTCTGCTCGCGCGGGCGCGGGCCCGCTACCTCGACATCGCTTCGCGCGATACAAACATCGCCGTCATCCGCTGCATGGACGAAGGCACAGGGCAACTCCGCGATCGCGAGGCCATCGCCGGCGACGTGTGGCGCGCCCTGGCTGATCGCGGGTGGGTCGAATGAGCGCGATCGCGGCCAAGGTCGCTATCGTCGCCTTGATCGCCGTCAACCTGCTGGGCTTTTTGCTGATGGGCTGGGACAAGGGCATGGCCAAACGTGGCGGCTGGCGGGTGCCCGAACGCGTGCTGATGACCGTCGCGGCCTGTTTCGGGGCGGCGGGCAGCTTCGTCGGCATGCGCCTTTTCCACCACAAAACCCAGAAAGCCAAGTTTCGCTTTGGCGTGCCGGTTTTGCTGATCATACAAATTGTACTGCTTTACTTTGTGTTTACGACCGACTGGACAAGCTATTTGCCGTTTTAGAGGAGGACACATGGCGATTGCGGAAGTGCGGGCCTTCATGGCCGAACGGGGATATGAAGATCGGGTGCGGGAATTCGACGTTTCGAGCGCGACGGTCGAATTGGCGGCGCAGGCGCTCCAGACCGAGGGGGCGCGCATCGCCAAGACGATTGCGCTCTACGGCGACGCCGAAAAATCGACGGTGGTGCTCGTCGTCGCGGCGGGGGATGCGCGCGTCCACAACCGGAAGTTTCGCGAACGATTTGGCTGCAAGCCGAGTTTTTGCGCACCCGACGACACCCTCCGCGCAACCGGTCACGCGCCGGGCGGCGTCTGTCCGTTCTCCCTCACGAGCGACGTGCCCGTCTACCTCGACGCTTCGCTCCAGCGTTTCGACATCGTTTACCCGGCCGCCGGTAGCAGCAATTCGTGCGTCGAACTGGCGCTGCACGAACTGGAAACCCTCTCCAACGCAAAGGGCTGGGTGGACGTCTGCAACAATTGGCAAAGCGAATGACAAAAAAAGGGCCGCGCTTCGGCCCTTTTTTTGTGCAGATGGATTCGAGCGCGATGGCGGGATCAGGCGTCCGCCGCCTCAGTGGGCAGCGTGAAGATGAAGCGCGTTCCCTGTCCGCAGGCGCTTTCTACGTCGATGTCGCAGCCGTGTTGCAGGATGATCTGCTTCACGATCGAAAGGCCGAGGCCGGTGCCCTCGGCGCCGGGGGTGTGGGCTTTGTCGGCTTTGTAAAAGCGCTCGAAGACGTGCGGCAGATCCTCTTCCGAAATGCCCTGGCCGTTGTCGGCGATCTGGAACTCCGCAAAGGATCCGCCGGGAAGCGAGCGGCTTACGACGCGGATCTGGGAGCCTTTGCCCGCGTACTTGACGGCGTTGTCGATCAGGTTGCGGTAGACCTGGGTGACGCGGTCGGCGTCGGCGTAGACGATGCAATGCTCGTCTTCGAACGCGATGTCGACGTCGATGTTTTCGTCGCTGATGCGCGTTTCGAAGGTGAGCAGCGTGCGCAAGATCAGCTCGTTGGCGTCGAAGCTCGTCTCGTGCAGCGGGAAATGGCCCGATTCGATCTTGGACAGGTCGAGAAGGTCGTTGATCAAGTCGTTGAGGCGAAGCGTCTCGTCATAGACGATCTGCATGTATTCGCGGCTTTCGGCCTGGGGGATCGAGCCGTCGAGTATGGCCTGCACAAAGCCGCGCATGCTCGACAGCGGCGATTTCAGTTCGTGCGACACGTTGGCGACGAAGCTCCGGCGCATGGTTTCCAAGCCCTCGAGGTCTTCGGCCATGGCGTTGACGCTTGTCGCGAGCTGGCCGACCTCGTCGCCGCTCGTGATCGCGACGCGCTCGGAAAAGTCGCCCTTGGCATAGCTTTTCACGACTTTGTTCATCTCGGACAAGGGCGTACTGAAGCGGTGCGCGATGATCGATATCGCGATGATCGAGCCGAGGATGGCGATGCTGGCCGAGAGCGCGATGTTACCCGTCATGTCGTTGAGGGTTCGGCTCATCGCGCTGAGCGACACGTGCATGAAGATGCCGCCCTCGACCACGCCGTTTCGCACCCAGGGATAGCCGATCGACATGACGCGATCGTGAAAGACCGGCGAGTCGTGGTATTTGCGGTTCGCGACATGAAATTTGAGAACATCTCGGATGTAGTCCTCTTGGGTGTTGATCACGAGGTTGGTGACGGAGTTGTTTTCTTGCAGGAAGTCGGCGATCGATCGCGTCTCCCCGTTGGCATAGACGATCCAGATCGCCGCGTGGTATTGGCGGGCGATCATCTCGATCTCTTTTTGGATCAGGTTGCGCCGCTCGGGGATGCGCCAGTCGGGAATGATCTCGGCGATGTGCGCGCACTGGCTTTCGAGTTCCTTGTAGATCTGATCTTCATAAAAGCGGTTAAAGACGTTCCCGATCAAGAGTCCTTGCAGGATCATGGCCAGGGTGATGACCGAAACGAAGATCGCGAGCAGCTTGGCGTAGACCGTACGAAAGAGCGGCCGCCGTCCGGACGCCGCTGTGTTTCGCTTTTCGGTGTGCTGGGGCACAGCCGCCACTCGTTTGTTCACGTCTTGCTACTTCAGTTCGAATTTGTATCCGACGCCCCACACCGTCTTGATGTGCCAGGGCGACTCGGCCGTGACGAGCTTTTCCCGTATGCGTTTGATGTGGACATCGACGGTGCGCGAATCGCCGAAGAAGTCGAAGCCCCAGACGTGTTCGAGCAGTTGCTCGCGCGTGAAAACTTTGTTGACATGGCTGACGAGGAAATAGAGCAACTCGAGCTCCTTGGGCGGCATCTCCATCAGATCGTCGCCATTCATGACGGTGTAGTTGGAGAGATCGACTTTGAGCCCCTCGACGGAGGCCTCCTGATCGGCGAAGTCACCCTTGATGGTGCGGCGGGTAACCGCCTTGACGCGTGCGACGAGTTCTTTCGGGTCAAATGGCTTGACGACGTAATCGTCCGCGCCGAGCTCGAGGCCCAGCACCTTGTCGAATACCTCTCCTTTGGCGGTCAGCATGATGATCGGGATTTGGCTGGTTTTGCGGATCTCGCGGCAGACGTCCCAACCGTCGATGCCGGGGAGCATGATGTCGAGCAAAATCAGCGCGAAATCGCCGGAGGAAAAGGTATCGAGGCCCTCTTTGCCATCGTGGCAGGCGAGGATCTCAAAGCCCTCGTTTTCGAGGTAAATGCCGATCAAACGACAGATGTTCTTGTCGTCGTCGATGACCAGAACGGTCTTTTTGGCGTCTTTAGAACTCACGGTAACCTCCCCTTTTCTCCTCGAACGTTTTCACCATTCTTGCCGGACGTCGATGCCGTGCCGCTTCAACAGCGCCGTCGTCACGCCGTCGCCCGGGCGGAGCGTCTCGGCAAAGCGCCCGTCGTAGATCGCCGCGCAGCCGCAGGACGGGCTTTTGCTTTTGAGCCAGGCCGACACAATGCCCGCAGCCTGCGCGATCCGAAGCGTCTCCTCCGCACCGCGCACGAAAGCGGCACTGCGATCCACACTTTGGGCATCGACGACGCGAGCCCTTCCGTCGAGTACGTCTTCGCCGCTGCCCGCCGCGATCTCGCAGGGCACGCGTGGCGTCGTAAGGCCGCCGAGCTGCTCCGGACAGACCGGAATCGCCCCACCCGACCGAAACAGCGCGATCGCCCTTTCGTCGGGCTTGGACGCCCCGTCGTAGCGGCAGCGAACGCCCAGCAGACATGCGCTTACGAGTATCATATCACACCTCCGGCACGGCATACGACCGACGATGTGCGTCGTGTCATATTCAACACCGATCAAGATTTGAACCCATCATGGTCAATCGCTCCATGCAGCCAAACGGCCGAAGCGTGCGGTTCGTATCCCTCGATTGGCAGATTCACCTTATCCTATTGTATCACTCTTTTGTTACGAGCTTGTGTCGAAGCCTGACGAAACGCGCCCCGTCAACGCAGGCTGACGACCGTCACGCCCGCCTCGCCTTCACCGTAGCGGCCGCCACGGAAGGACTTGACGCGCGGGTCGGATCGGAGCTGCTCCTGGATGCCGGCGCGCAAAGCGCCTGTGCCCTTGCCGTGGATGACGGTCACTTCCTGAAGGCCGGACAGCGTCGCGTCGTCGAGGTAGCGATCGAGTTCGAGC
>JAVBLF010000074.1:0-6725 GCA_031553675.1 Eubacteriales bacterium
CAGCCAGCAGAAGCAATTCAAGGTCGACCTCAAGGTTTCCGGACCGGGCGCTTTGGCTGCGAACGACAAGACGAAATATACCGTCATCGAATGGCTGAGCACGGGCAAAGACGACCTCAAAAAGGCGATCGAGGGTTATGTAGCCCCGACGCCCACCGCGAACACAACGCCCGCCGGAGCCAAGTTCTTCTGGTGGGAAGACGACAACGGCAACAAGATCACAGGTGCGCTGGGCGACCAGTCGATTTCGAAGGACTGCTCCTTCACCGCCATCTTTGACACCGACAACGACGGCGACGGCGTGCCCGACAGCCGCCAGACTCCCTATCGCGTCGACTTCAAAGTCAAGGGCAACGGCAGCTTGACAGGCACGCAGGCTTTCACCGTCCTCGGCAAGACAGGCGGCGCGGCGCTCTCGAGTGCGCCCGGTTACGTCCTGCCGACGACCGTCCCCGGCGCAAACAGCGCGTTCTACCGTTGGGAAGACGCTTCCGGCAATCCCATCGCCAACCCCGGCGCGCTTCTCATCACGGGCAACACGACGATCTTTGGCGTCTTCGACGACGACCTGAACCACGACGGCGTGGTCGACAAGATCCAGAAGCAGTTCAAGGTCGACCTCAAGGTTTCCGGACCGGGAAGCATGGCGGCGAATGACAAGACGAAGTACACTGTCATCGAGCTACAGAATTCCGGCAAAGACTTCCTCAAGAAGGCGATCGAGGGCTACATCGCCCCGACGCTCACGCCAAATCCTACTCCCGCCGGCGCCAAGTTCTTCTGGTGGGAAGACGACAACGGCAACAAGATCACCGGCGCGCTGGGTGACCAGTCAATTTCGAAGGACTGCTCCTTCACGGCCATCTTTGACACCGACGACGACAACGACGGCGTTCCCGACAGCCGTCAGAACCGTTACACCTTGACCTTTGCCGCGGATGCGAATGGCACGCTCACCGGCCGGAACAGCTTTGTCGTACTGAGCAAAACGACCGGCGCGAAAGTGAGTGACGCCATCGGCGGTTTCGGCGGCGCATCGACCACCCCGATCGCGACACCCAAGCTCGGATTCAGCTTCAAGCATTGGGTGGACGACGCGAACGTGACCTATGCAAGCCTGGCCGATGTCGCGAAAGCGGCAGTCAACCGCAATATGACCTTCACGGCTGTCTTTGGAAAGACGCCTTACGACATCAACTTCGTCCCCGGCAAGAACGGAAGCTTGGACGGAACGACGAAATACACGGCGGTACCGGAAGGCGACGCCATCCCCGGCGTACCGACCCCCCAAGCGGATCCTGGCTATCGGTTCGACCATTGGGAAGATGCCAACGGCAACCCGATCGACCCGACGAAGGCCGTCGCGGGGCCGGACACGACGAAGATCACAGCGGTATTCGAGAAGGATGCCAATGGGGACGACGTGTCCGACAAGCAGCAGAAGAGCTTTGAAGTCACGCTTGCCGCCAAGGGACCCGGCGCGTTCGGCGCGACCGACAAGACGAAGTTCACCGTCATCGAATGGAAGGCCACGGGCAAGGCGCCCCTGAGCCAAGCCATCGGCGGGTTCACGCTTCCGAGCCTCATCCCGAACACGACCGTGGATCCGACGGCGAAATTCTGGTGGTGGCAGGATGCTGCCGGACAGAAGATCGCGAACCCGCTCTCGGCCTACGAAGTGAGCAGCACTTGCACGTTGACCGCATTCTTCGACACGGACAAGGACAAAGACGGCACACCCGACAGCCTCCAGCAGCAGTTCACCGTCGTTTTTGATACCAAGGGCAGTGGCACGCTGACCGGCAAGACCTCGTTCACGGTACTCGGCCAAGATGGCACGGTTGCCGGACAGCCGTCGAGCTCGGCGCTGTTGAGCACCGCCATCGGCGGATACACCCAGCCGACGCCGGTTCCCGGCAAGGGCATGGCTTTCTACGGATGGGAAGACGCCAACGGCAATCCGATCGCGCAGACCGCGAACTACCAGGTGAGTTCTTCGACGACGATCTACGCTCGCTTTGAAGCGGACGAGAACGGCGACGGCATCTGCGACATCTTGCAGAACAAATACGTCGTGACCTTTGTCGCCGACAATGGCGGCAAAGTGACCGGTACGGCGAGCTACACCTTCATCGGCGGCAAAAAGGGCGACGGCGTGGCACTGACGACCAAGAACGTCGTCGGTGGCAGTTACGCAGTACCGACTGCGAGCGGCAAGACAGCAGAGGAGCTATTCTCGAAGTGGGATGCGAATCCGCTGGGCGTTGATCCGGCCAACCCGGTTCTTCGCAGCAACGTGACCTTTACCGCCAAATTCAATGCGAAGGAATACGCCATCAAGTTCGTCCTCAATGGGACGGTGATCGAAACCCGCTCGCTCCCCAAGGGCGCAGCGATCGGCGCAGCACCGCCCGAGGCGCAGGCCAAACTCGCTTCCGGCATCGTGATCGAGTATTGGCAGACCACGACCGGCCAGAACTACACGGACGCCCAACTCAGGACCGCGACCGTCACGGGCGACATGACCCTCTCGGCCAAGTTCACGCAGGCCAAAGCGCTTGGCAAACGATAACGCATCACTCCATCATTTGCAAATACCTCCACAGAAATGCCCGGCAGCTGTATGGCTGTCGGGCATTTCGTGTGTTTTGGGGGACGGGGTTTAAGCTTGCGCGTTGGGGTCGAAGTGGCTCAGGTGCCAGAGGATACCGAACTTGTCCGTCACCATGCCGTAGAGGCCGCTCCAGAAGGTGGGCTGGAGGTCCATGAAGACTTCGCCGCCTTCTTTCAGTGCGTGAAAGAGACGGGTTAGCTCGGCTTTGTCGTCGGAACCGAGCGTCATGCCGATGCTGTTGCCGCGCTCGAAGGGCACGCCCGACGGGCAATCGGAGAACATGGCGTTGCTGCCGAAGATCGGGATCATGGCGTAGAGGATGCGGTCGGCGTCGCGCTCGTCAATGCCGCCGTCGGGCGCTTGGCCATAGGTCATCATCTCGGGAAGTGCTTGTCCGAAGACCTCGGCGTAAAAGGTGACGGCCTCGCGGCAATTGCCGTCGAAGTTGATAAAGACGTCGAAAGACTGCATGCTGGGTTTCCTCCTTGGCGGTGTGTGTGGTGGGGGTGTAGGGGGCGGTGGCGGAAAAAGAACCCCGGCGCGAAGTACGCCAGGGTTCTTTTGCGCGGATACGACATTATACCATATCGATCACAGGCTGAGTTTGCGTTCGCCAAGGAAACGTTTCGTCTCGCTGATGACAACCTTGCTGAGCAAGACGACCGCAATCAGGTTGGGCAATGCCATCAGGCCGTTGAGCGTATCGGCGATGTCCCAAATGAGGGTCAGGCCGCCGACCGATCCGACGATGATCAGGCCGACGAAGATCAGCTTGTAGATCAAGAGGATGGTTTTGTTGCCCTTCGTGAGGTAATCGACGCAGCGTTCGCCGTAGTACGACCAGCCAAGGATGGTCGATCCAGCGAAGCAAGCGATGGCGATGGTCAGGAAGATGCCTGCGAAGCCGCCGAGCGTCTGGCCAAAGGCTGCCATGGTCAGCGGAGCGCCTTTGAGGTCGCCCGTGGTGTAGAGGCCGGACATGACGATGTTCAGGCCGGTGATGCTGCAAACGACCAGCGTATCGACGAAAACTTCGAAAACGCCCCAGAGGCCCTGTTCGCAGGGGTCTTTCGTGCTGGAAGCCGCGTGCGCGATCGGCGCGGAGCCGAGGCCGGCTTCGTTCGAGAAGACGCCTCGCGCAAAGCCGAAGCGCATGGCTTGCATGATGACGTAACCCATCACGCCGCCGCCGACTGCCTTAAACGAGAATGCGCCCGCAAAGATCTCGCCGAACGCCGGGCCGAGGCGGCCGATGTTCAGTACGATGGCGAGCACGCCGCCGACGATGTAGAAAACAGCCATGAAGGGGACGAGCTTTTCCGTGACAGACGCGATGCGCTTGATGCCGCCGATGACGACAAGCGCGACGATCGCAGCCAGCACGATGCCGGAGATTAGGGGGCTAACGCCGGTTGTCTCTTGGATGGTGCTGACGATCGAGTTGGCCTGTGTCATGTTGCCGATGCCGAAGCAGGCGAACGCGCCAAAGACGGCAAAGAGTGTGCCCATCCAGCCCCATTTTTCGCCAAGACCGTTCTTGATGTAGTACATCGGGCCGCCGCGGTAGGTGCCGTCAGCGGCGGTTTCTCTGTACTTGAGCGAGAGTACGATTTCGCAGTACTTCGTCATCATACCGAAGAAAGCCGAGACCCACATCCAGAACACGGCACCCGCGCCGCCCGATACGATGGCGGTCGCGACGCCGACGATGTTGCCCGTGCCGACGGTCGAGGCCAGTGCGGTACTGACCGCTTGGAAGGGGGTAATGTTGACGTCGTCTTTTTTCTCCTGCTTTTTCAGGAGTTGGCCGAATGTGCCGCTCCACCAGAGCTTGATTTTGGTGACCTGGAAGAATTTTGTTAAAAAAGTGACGAAGATTCCTGTCCCCACCAGCAGGATGAGCATCGGGGGACCCCAGACGATACTGTTGATTGTGGAGTTAATTTGTTCGATCCATTCCATGCGTTGACACCTCTCTTCAATTCAGTCGGTCGAGTCAGAAAACAGAAGCATTCTTCGTTCCGGCCGGAAAAAATGACGGTGTTGACGAAAATTGTTGGATAAGAACAGTAGTTTGGTTGTAGAGATGCAGGCCGAAACGGGCAGATACGAAATTATATCACGGAAACAATACAAATACAATCTGCCATAGATTTTTTCTATCGTGTTGTAGCGCTCCTGCATTTCACAAGCCATGAAGATTTTATTTGTCGATCACGACTTGGTAGCCGGCGCTTTCGAGGGCGTCAACGACGCGTTTTCCGTGGTCAAAGCCGCTGACCTCGATGGCGACATCGATCGCGACGTCTTGCAGGTGGAGGTCGGCTTTCAGTCGATCGTGCTGCACGGTGATGATATTGGCACCCGATTGGCTGAGGATTTCGCATACACGCGCGAGGTTTCCGGGGGCGTCCTTTGTGATCGTGCGGAGTTGGATCTGGCGGCCGCGGTCGATCAGGCCCTTTTCAACGATGCGGTGGATGAAGCTGACGTCGATGTTCCCGCCTGAGAGAACGCAGACGACGCGCTTTCCGCGGATTTCGGCTTTGTGATGCAGGGCGGCGGCAATCGAGGCCGCGCCAGAGGGTTCGACGACCTGCTTTGTTCGTTCGAGAAGCAGCACGATGGCGGCGGCGATTTCGGCGTCTGAGACAGTGACGACATCGTCGACGTATTGCTCGATGAGATCCATGGTGAGCTTGCCGGGGGTTTTGACGGCGATGCCGTCCGCGATCGTGTGGACGCTGTCGGCGACGATGCGTTCTTTGGCGGCGAAGGAGCGCGCGATGGGGTCGGCGCCCTCTGCTTGTACGCCGATGACCTGCACACGCGGGTTGATCTGTTTGATGCAAGCCGCCATGCCGGAGAGAAGGCCGCCGCCACCCGCGGGGATCAGCACGATATCGACCGTGGGGAGTTCGCTGAGGATTTCAAGGGCGAGGGTGCCCTGCCCCGCGATGATCTCCTCGTCGTCGAAGGCGTGGACAAAGACGGCGTTCGATTCGGCTTGAAGTTCGGTGGCCTTTGCGTAGGCGTCGTCGTAGCTTTCGCCGTGGAGGATGACGCGCGCGCCATAGCCTTCAGTCGCGGCGATCTTGGCGATCGGGGCGCTCTGCGGCATGACAATGGTGGTGGGGATGCCGAGGCGTTGGCCCGCGTAAGCGACACCTTGGGCATGGTTGCCGGCGCTGGATGCGATGGCGGCGCTGGGAGGGTTCGCTGAGGCGGCGAGTTGGGCAAGTTTGTTGTAGGCGCCGCGGACTTTAAATGAGCCGGTCTTCTGCATGTTTTCGCATTTGAGGTAAATCTGGGCGCCGCTCATCGTTGAAAAGGTATGGGAGGGTGCGAGCGGGATCTGATGCACGACGTCTTTGATGCGTTGCGCGGCGCGTTCAATGCTTGCGATATCCATGGTGAGGATCCTTTCTTCGGCTTGGGATGATATATGGGACTATGATCCACCAACTTGGAACGTTTGTCAATTGCCTGTGTGGTCAACGCTCGCCGACTTTTGTGATGAGTGATTTGTGATGCGCTCCAAGAGATTGTAGGGGCGCGTGCCCCTACGACCCCGCCAAGGGGGCTCTGCCGCCCCCTTCGCATCCCCTGCCAATAAGTGACGTTAGCGGGAATCGTCTGGCATCATTTTATTGAGTATTTGCGCCATAATCGTTCTGCTTTGATCCGCGTGCGGTGGCCCGTCTTTCGACCATTTGGGGGACCAGGGAAGTTTTCAGTCAAGCGATGTGGTACAAAATGAATCGCGCTGCTCAGGGATGTGACACGCTTGCGGGCACGGCTTGTTCTGCGATCCCGAGGCAGCGAAACGGCCACCAAAGTCATGGTGGTTGTTTCAGAGTTTTTAGCCAAGCGACGTGGAACTGAGACGTCGGATTCGGGTTTCTTTGCCCTGCGAAACCAAAACAGCGAAACGGCCACCCAAATCATGGTGGCCGTTTCGGGGCTAGTAAAAAGTTTTTGCGCAGCTTTTTTCAAAAAGCGCGTACTCTAGTTTTGCGCAGCTTTTTTTAAAAAGCGCGTACGCTTACAGCAGCTCGCGGTAGAGGGCGTTCGTGTTGCTGTGGGGCGCGAGGAGCTTGGCATCCGTGAC
>JAVBLF010000106.1:0-28106 GCA_031553675.1 Eubacteriales bacterium
AAGGGTTGAACTTTGTTCAGGCAAAAATGGGCTGATCCTTATGGTACGCGGGCGATTGATAATCGCCCCTACCTACCGAAAACCGTGGTTGTGCGCCTGTAGGGGCGATTATCAATCGCCCGTCACGGAAAGCCCCGTTCCCCGTGTTGTGCGCCTGTAGGGGCGTCGCCTAGCGACGCGGGCGATAGGCCTTCATCGGCGCAGCGTCGGTGGCGTCCTGGGCGGCGAGGGCTTGTCCTAGCAGCTCGAGAAGCCGCTCTTCGCGTCCCTTCAGGAAAAGCCAGCCGAGCACGGCTTCGAGGGCGGTGGCGGCAGCGTAGTCGGCGGGTGCGGCGTGTTTGGGCACCATACCCGGTTTGCTGTTTCGGGCGCGGCGGAAGACGGCGGCTTCGTCCTCGGTCAAGCCGGACTCGATGGCGAGGGCAGCGCGTGCCTGGGCTGAGGCACGGACGCGGGATGCCGCCATAACGTGGAGGGCATGGGGCTTGGCCTCGTGCATATCGACGAGCAGGGTGCGCACGGCGAGGTCGAAGACTGTGTCGCCGATGTAGGCCAGCGTCAACGGGTTGAGCCGATCGGGGTCCGTCGCCGCGCGCCCGAAAAGCGCCCCCGAAAGCCTGTCGTGAAAGGCGGTATTGTCCCGGTTTGTGTCGTTCATGCACAGTCCTCATTCATCCGCTCGTTTGGCGTCACTCTATTATAATGGAAAAGTGCCCCACTTCATAGACCCGCGCAGGGAAATTCGCGCGCGGTTTTGCGCGAAACGATGGCGAACGCGCCACGAAAGCGCCATACTTGTAAATCATTGACGACAAGGCCAGTGAAAAAGCCCCTGTAATGTAATTTGATGTAATTTCCCTGCCCCATCCCGCCGTGGAAAACCTATTCCCATTCCCTGTGGATAAGCCCGCAAACACCGCGAAATGCCCACTCGCACAGTGGATAACTTTGTGGATAGTGTGGATAATGCGAATATGCGTCTATTTCGCAATAGGCATACATACTTTAAGTGCATGGAGGTGTGTGTCCATGCGAGAGGAAAACCCTTTTGAGAAAGTGACTGAGGGAATCGAGGGCGCTGCGGAACGCATTAAGGACAAAGCGACCCCCTTCGTCGGCGAACTCCGCCACGATCGCTTTCAGCAAACGGCGGGATTCGTATTGCTCGGCGTCGTGCTGATCGCGGCCATGCTTTTGGTGCTGCCTTGGGGGCGCCCCATGGTTCGCCCCGAAGAGAGCCCCCCTTACGCCTCGCCGTCTCCCATCACGACCGAATCGCTCAGCGCCGCCACTCCGGCGGCGCCTGCGACGTTTTTGGCGGGTCGAAGCGTGATCATCGATGCCGGGCATGGCGGCTTTGATCCGGGCGCGGTCGGTTTGGAAAAAACGGAGGAAGCCCCTCTCAACCTCGAAATGGCAAAGCGTCTCCAAAGCGAACTTGAATCCCGTGGCGCACGGGTGATCATGACGCGCACCGACGAAAACGCCCTCGCCGGCAATAAGCACGGCGACATGTCGGAGCGCAACCGCGTCTACCTCGAATCGGGCGCGGACATCGGGATCAGCATCCACATGAATAAATACAAGGAGAGCAACGTGTCCGGTCCCATGGTATTCTACTACCCAAACTCGGCCGAAGGGCAACGCTTGGCGCAGTGCGTGCAGGACACACTCTGTGCCGCGCTCGAACGAAAATCCCGCGTCGCCAAAAGCGCCAATTACTTCATGCTGCGCGAATCCAAGACCACCAGCATACTCGTCGAATGCGGTTTCCTCTCCAACCCGGACGACGTTTACCTCCTCAAAAAGGAGTCGCACCAGAAAAAACTCGCCTCCGCGATCGCCGACGGACTGGAAGCCTATTTCGCCCTGCCGCCACTCCCGACGCCTCCGCCCTCGCCGTCGAGCGAACCGCTCGCAGAGCCCACTTGGAACGAACTCTGTCCCGGCCTGGACGAAGCAGCACTCGACCCACTCTTACTGGACGCAATCGAATGAAGTGGCAGACGAAGCAAAGTCTACTTCCCCGTTCCCCAGCACATACGCATCACACGAAAACGCACCAAGCGCTTCGAGAATTTCGGAGTCCGGCTCACCCTCGCAGGGAATGACGGCCAACGACGGGTGAACCGCCTGGATGAAGGCGGCGGATAGCTTTTCTTTGCGTCCGTGGTGGGGCACCTTTAAGACATCCGCCCGCAAATCGACCTTGGCATTGAGCATATCTTCGATCGCGTCGTTCTCAACATCGCCTGCAAAAAGCGTTTTGCAAAAAGGCGTCTCGAGCATCAAGACAAGCGAATGATCGTTCATCTGATCGTAGCGGTCGGACAGCGGACCGATCACCTTGAGCGTCACCTCGCCCCACGAAAATGCCATCCCCGCCTTGCCTTCGATGCGCTCCGCACCTCTCTCCGCGAGCGCCTTTTCAAACTGCTCCTCTTGCTTGCTGCCTTTCTTTTGCGGCGAAACGAGCACCCGCTTCACATCAAAACTTTCAAGAATCGCATCCGCCCCGCCTATGTGATCCTTGTCCGGATGGCTGATCACGAGCAGGTCGATCGTCTCGAACGAAATTTGCCGCATCCGTTCGACAAGCGCCTCGCAATTTTCATCCAACCCCGTGTCGATCATAATGTGCGTGCCGTCGTCGAGGGCGATCAAAGCCGCGTCGCCATCGCCCGCGTCGAAGAAAAAGATGCGCATCGCGCCCTGGGCCTTTCCATCAGAACCCTCCGCCTCCACCTTCTGCGGCGGTTTCGCGCAGGACGCCAATGCCAGTCCAAGCACGACAGAAAGCAAACAGACCGCGCTTCGAAAAACGCGGCCTTCTGCCTTGTTGGGGTTTGCACGTGTTTTCATGCCATCAGTATGGCTTGCGCGACGCCTTTCGTCAAGCGAAAGCCTGTCTCGCAAGGGGAAAAAAGCGGTCTATCTCTTTCGTCAAGCTTATGCTTCCCCCGCAAGAGAAAGAAAACAATCGATCTCTTCCTGTTGGGTATCGAAAGAACAAACCAGACGGAAAATCCCGTCTTCGATCTCGTGCATCTCGAATTCCGTCTCAACGCGCTCAAGCATGTCCGCGGGCAGGCGCAGGAAGATCTCGTTGGCCTCGACCGCTTGCACGATCTCCACGCCCGACATCCCTTTCAAGGCATCCGCAAATCCGCGCGCCATCGCATTGGCATGCCGCCCGTTTTCAAGCCACAAATCGTCTTTCAGCACTGCACAGAACTGCGCCGCCACATAACGATTCTTGCTGGCGAGCTGTGCACAATTTTTGCGCGTCATGGCGAAATTGTGCGCGATCGCCTCGTCGAAAAAGACAACGGCCTCTCCGCTCATCAGGCCGTTCTTCGTCCCGCCGAAGCAAAGCGCATCAACCCCGGCATCACAGGTAAACGCCGCAACCGGAACGCCCAGTGCCGCCGCTGCGTTGGCGAGGCGTGCGCCGTCCATGTGCAAAAACATGCCATTTTCATGCGCAAATTCCGCGATCGCCCTGACCTCCTCGACGCTATACACCGTACCCCATTCCGTGCTCTGCGTGATCGAAATGACGTCGGGCTGCGGCCTGTGCTGGCTGCCGCGATCGTCCAAAACCGCCCTCATCTTCTCCGGCCTTAGCTTGCCGTCTGGCGATGCGAACGCGATCAGCTTGTTGCCCACCATGTGCTCGACCGCACCGCACTCGTCGCAGTTGATGTGCGCGACGCTCGAACAAAGTATCGCGCTATAGCGCTTCGTCAGATGCGCCAAGGCCGCGACGTTCGCGCCCGTTCCGTTCCAGACGAAATGCGCAAATACCTTCCGCCCAAAAAGCACGTTGAACGCCTTCTCCGCTTCCGCCGTCCACGGATCATCTCCGTATGCGATCGCGTGCCCTTCGTTGCACGCCGTCAACGCCTCCATCACCTTAGGATGGACGCTCGCCCAATTGTCGCTCCCGAAGCCCCGCTTGAACATGGATTCCACCTCTTCTTTCTCAGCGATACACCTCGTCGTAACGCATCGCCCGACTGCCGATCTATGTCTGATACACAGACCTCATGAAGCAAAACGCTCTTTGATACCGATCACGTCTTTGATTGGGGGTCCAGGGGGGTATCCCCCCTGGCGGCGTGCAGGGGTCCGGACCCCTGCAAAAAAAGCCTCTGAGTCGTAAGCAAAACCCATCCCGCTCACAAATGCTAGAGAGGATCTCTCCCGACTCCGATCGAACCCAATTCGTCGTCTAATACGCTTTCGCGTAGTACATGAGCTTCTTGGCCGGCTTCCCACAATAACAGCACTGCTCTCCCGTTGCCTCTTCGTCAAAGGGCATGCAGCGGGTCGTCGCGCCCGTCTCTTCCTTGATTTTATCTTCGCAAGCCCGTTCGCCGCACCACATGCCTTTTGCGAACCCGCTCTGTACCGCCTCTTTCAATCCTTCCGGCGTCGTGACGGTCTGGATGCGCGAATCACGGAGTGTTCGCGCGCGTTCCAGCATCGTCGCATGAATCTCTTCCATCATGGCCTGCATGTGCGCGCCAATGCCCTCCAAGGGCGCCGTGCTCTTCTCCAGGGTATCCCGGCGAACGATGGTGACAACGCCGTTTTCGATGTCGCGGGGGCCGATCTCGATGCGAGCCGGCACGCCCTTCATCTCCCACTCGTTGAACTTCCAACCGGGCGACTGGTTCTCTCTGTCGTCGAGCTCTACACGCAGCCCCGCCGCCTTGAGCGTCTGGAACAGCTCGTTCGCCTTTTCCAGCACGCCTTCTTTGTGCATGGCAATCGGCAGCACGACAACCTGAATCGGCGCAACTTTCGGAGGCAGCGCGAGGCCGCGATCGTCGCCGTGCACCATGATCAAACCGCCGATCATGCGGGTCGACGATCCCCAGCTCGTCGTGTACCCAAACTCCAGCACACCCTCTTTGCTGAGATACTGAATCTCGTACACCTTGGCAAAATGCTGTGCCAAATTGTGACTTGTGCCCATCTGAAGCGCCTTGCCGTCCTGCATCATCGCTTCCATCGTGTAAGTGTGCTCTGCCCCAGCAAACTTCTCTTTCTCGCTCTTTTGCCCGGTCAACACAGGGATCGCAAGCACGTTATGCGCAAACTCGCTGTAAACCCCCAGCATGCGCACCGTCTCTTCCTCGGCTTCTTCGTAGGTGGCATGCACCGTATGCCCCTCCTGCCAAAGAAACTCACTCGTGCGCAAGAAAGGCCGCGTGCTCTTTTCCCAGCGAAGCACGTTGCACCATTGGTTCATCAAAACCGGCAGATCCCGATAGCTCTGAATCCACCGAGCGTACATCGAACCGATGATCGTCTCGCTCGTCGGACGGATCGCGAGACGCTCCTGGAGCTTCTCCCCGCCACCCTCCGTCACCCAAGCCACTTCGGGCGCAAAGCCCTCGACGTGCTCGGCCTCTTTTTTGAGCAAGCTCTCCGGAATCAGCAGCGGAAAATACGCATTTTTATGCCCCGTCTCTTTGAAACGCGCGTCCATCTCTTTCTGGATCAACTCCCAGATCCCGTAACCATACGGCTTAATGACCATACAGCCCTTGACATCCGAATAATCAACCAGATCCGTCTTCTTGATCACGTCGGTGTACCATTGGGGAAAGTCTTCATCGCGGCGCGCGATGTGGGATACGAATTGTTCTTCTTTCTTGGCCATGTCGTTTCCTCCTCCAAAATAAACAAAAAAGTCGTCCCTATATATCAAGGACGACGTATCGCGGTACCACCTGATTTCCCGAAGCACAAAAAGATGTGCACCCCGGGCGCTCTTGCATGATAACGCAGCTTCTGCGGACGGGCTTTGCGTTTCCGCCTTGACGCCCGTCGGCTCGGGGGCCGGAACCAATGGCCGGATCGCCGGAAAGCTCGCAGCCTGGACAGCGTCCATGCCTTCCGTCTCTTTGCGCCGCGCACACTGGCATTCCCCGTCAATGCCGATTCGTGGTTCGGTTTTCCCCATTGTAGCGCTGCGCGCCCGCAATGTCAAGGGTAAGGAGTCCCTCGGCAGGTATCTTTTCGCAACGCGACGGTAAACATTACGTAATATTAGATTCACTTCTCGGCAGGGCGATTCTGTGGTATGATCGTTCTTGTTTGGAGAATACGCTCACTTTCGCAATAACAGACAAGTGCCTTATTCGAAACCATTGAGGCCCTCAGTGCGATCGTGATTTCGGGAGGAAAACCATGTCTGATATCCTCATTCAAATGGAAGGGATCGAAAAATCCTTTCCCGGCGTACACGCACTGAACCAATGCGAATTCGAACTTCGCGCCGGCGAAGTGCACGCGCTGCTCGGCGAAAACGGCGCGGGCAAATCGACGCTGATGAAAGTGCTGACTGGCATCTACCCCAAAGACGGCGGCGTGATCAAATACCGCGGCGAGCCGATCGAGCTGAACGGCCCACGCGACGCCCAGCGCATCGGCATCGGCATGATCCACCAAGAGCTCAACCTCATGCCGCACCTAACGGTAGCGGAAAACATCTTCATCGGCCGCGAACCCATGAATGGCCTGTTGATCGACCAGCGCGCCTGCAACCGCATGACAAAAGAGCTCCTCGATTCGCTGCACATCGACATCGCACCCGATACGATGGTCATGTCGCTCACCGTCGCCAAGCAGCAAATGGTCGAAATTGCCAAAGCCATCTCCCTGAACTCGGAAGTGCTGATCATGGACGAGCCCACCGCCGCGCTCACCGAGTCGGAGATCGAAGACCTTTTCCGTTTCATCCGCGATCTCAAGGCGAAAAACCACGGCATCATCTACATCTCCCACCGCCTGGAAGAGCTCGAAGAGATCGCCGACCGCGTCAGCGTCATGCGTGACGGCCAGTATGTCGGCCGCCTCGACAAAGACGAAATCAGCGTCGACAAAGTCATCCAGCTCATGGTCGGACGCGTGATCTACGGCGAGCCCAAGGCCGCCAGCCTCGTCCCCCCAAACGCTCCCGTCGTGCTCGAAGCAAAAAACCTGAAATCGAGCGCCGTCAAAAACGTCTCCTTCCAGCTCCGCAAAGGCGAAATTCTCGGTTTTGCGGGCCTCATGGGTGCGGGACGTACCGAAACCGCCCGCCTGGTCTTCGGCGCCGACAAGCGCGACGAGGGCGAGATCTTCATCAACGGCCAAAAGGTCGAGATCCAAACGCCGAGCGACGCCGTCCAGCACGGCATCGGCTACCTGTCGGAAGACCGCAAGCGCTTCGGCCTCGTGACCGGCCTGTCCGTGACGGACAACGTCGTGATCGCCAGCCTAGAAGACTTTACAAACGGCATCTTCATCGACGACGGCAAGGCCGACCGCGTCACCAGCGAATACGTCGACGCGATCGCGATCAAAACCCCGTCGAACAAACAGCTTTTGAAAAACCTCTCGGGCGGCAACCAGCAAAAGGTCGTCCTTGCCAAGTGGCTGGTCAAAAACTGCGACGTCCTGATCTTTGACGAACCCACGCGCGGCATCGACGTCGGCGCCAAGAGCGAAATCTACAAGCTCATGGCCGACCTAACCCAGCAGGGCAAGTCGATCATCATGATCTCGAGCGAGCTGCCCGAACTGCTTCGCATGGCCGACCGCATCCTCGTCATGTGCGAGGGTGTGAAGACGGGCGAACTCGACATCTCCGAGGCGACACAGGAAGCGATCATGCGCCTCGCGACCCAGAAACGTTGACGGAGGCACGAACTATGGAAACGACGAAAGCAAAAGGCGCTTCGAGCGGCATTCAAAAATTACTCGCGCTGGGCGCGCTTGTTATCCTCTACATCTTTTTCTCCATCTTTGGCAACAACTTCTTCTCGGTCGATACCGCGATCAACATCCTGAGTTCATCCTACTACATCGGCTTCATGGCGCTGGGCATCACCTTCGTCATCATCACGGGCGGCATCGACTTGTCGCTCGGCACGAACATGATGTGCGCGGCGCTGATCGGCGGCGTGGCCCACAACGTCTGGCATTGGCCGATCGCCCTTTCTCTGGTTTTCAACATCTTCCTGGCCACGCTCTTCGGCCTCGGAAACGGCGCAATGGTCGCCAAACTCAAACTACCGCCCTTCATCGCGACGCTCGGCACCATGCTGATCACGCAGGGCTTCGGCGCGATCGTCTCCAAAGTCCAGACCATGCGCTATCCCACCGTCGAAAGCCCCGACGGCTGGTTCAAATTCGTCTTTTTCAAGACGAAAGGCAACCTTCCGACCGGCGGCTACCCGATCGGTCTGCTCTGGCTGGCCCTCTTCTTCGCGCTGGCCTACATCGTGCTGAACAAAACCCGCCTGGGACGCTACGTCTTCGCGATCGGCTCCAACGAGGAAGCCACCCGTCTCTCGGGCGTCAATGTCGATTTCTGGAAAGTGATGGCCTACGTGATCAGCGGCTTCTTTGCTGGCTTGGCCTCGATCGTCTACGCCGCCGCCTACACGACCATCATCCCCGGCACGGGCAACGGCCTGGAACTGCTCGCGATCGCGGGCGTCGTCATCGGCGGCACGTCGATGTCGGGCGGCTCGGGCAGCGTGTCGGGCACGCTGATCGGCGTCTTCCTGATGAGCGTCCTGAAGCAGGGTCTCATGTCGGTCGGGCTCCAGGCGCACTGGCAGACCTTCGTCACCGGCCTCGTCGTCATCGGGGCGGTGCTTCTCGACATCTACCGCAACAAGAGCGCCAAACGCTAACACGCGCAAAACCGCAAAACCACATCGGTTTTCACGCCTCACCGGCGAGAAACATACAAGAACCAGATACGAGGAGGAAGTTACGTAATGAAGAAAGCATTGTCACTGATGTTGGCAGCGCTGATGGTCGGCTCGATGCTGACCGCCTGCGGCGCGCCCAAGGAAGAACCGGCCCCCGCTGCCGAACCGTCCGCCGCCGCCGAAGAACCGGCACCCGCTGCGGAAGAACCCGCGCCCGCCGAAGAACCCGCCGCCGAGCCGTCTGCGGCAGCCGAAGCACCCGCTGCCGATGCGGGCGCAAAACCCTACATCGCCGTCATCTCGAAGGGCTTCCAGCACCAATTCTGGCAAACCGTCATGAAAGGCTCGGAAGACGCCGCTGCCAAGTATGGCGTCGAAATGACCTTCCAGGGCCCGCCGTCTGAATCGGACATCAACGACCAGGTCGAAATGCTCAACAGCGCGCTGTCGAAGAACCCGGCCGCCATCTGCCTGGCCGCACTCGACACCGAATCCGTCTCTTCGCAGCTCACGGACGCCAAGAGCAAAAACATCCCCGTCGTCGGCTTTGACTCGGGCGTTCCGAACGCTCCGGAAGGCGCGATCGCTGCCACCGCCGCCACCGACAACGAAGCCGCTGGCGCTCTCGGCGCACAGTCGATGTTTGACAACGCCGTCTTCGCCGAAAAGCTGAAGGCCGCTACCCCCGAAAACCCCGTCACGATCGGCTGCGCCTCGCAGGATGCCACCAGCGCTTCGATCGTCGGCCGCACCGTCGGCTTCCTGAACAAGATGAAAGAGCTCTGCGAAGGCCTCTACCCCGGCGCTGTCGAAGTTGTCGGCCACGACAACTACAAGGTCGCCGCAACCGCTCCTGTCGCCGTCTCGATCCAGGTCGCCATTCCGCCGACCTCCAGCACGACCGACTGCCAGGTCGCGTGTCAGGGTCTGCTGAACGCCAAAAACCTGATCGGCCTGTTCTGCTCGAACGCCGGCACCGTTGACGGCCTGCTCGCCGCCACGACCGACGGCTCCGACCTCGACCGCGAAGCCGGCAAGTTCAAAGACCTGACTGTCGTCGGCTTCGACGCGGGCGCCACCCAGAAAGCCGCCGTCAAAAACGGCTGGTTCATCGGCGCGATCACCCAGGATCCTTACATGATCGGCTACCTCGCTGTCGAACTCGCTTACAAGGCCATCAACGGCGAAACCGTTGCCGACGCCGACACCGGCTGCAAGTTCTACACCGCGGCGAACATGGACGAACCCGACATCGCACAGCTTCTGTACGACTAAACGCTTCGCGTTCAAAGAAGTGGCCCACGGGCCACTTCTTTGCTTTTCTCAGCTTTTCTCGCCCCTCGGCTTCGCCTTCGGAACTTCGAAAAGCTGCTAGGAGTGGGCATCGGCCGCACAGGTCGCCCTCGCCCACCCATCACAATCCCGTTTCAAGTCCTGTTCTCGTCAATGCTCTACGACTCAGGGTTACGCGCTTTTTGAAAAAAGCTGCGCAAAAACTTCTGACATGCCCCGAAGCCCCCGCCATTTCAATAGCGGGGGCTTCGATGTTTTGGCGGTGCAGGATCCGAGCCCCTCCATCGCCCGCCGAATCACGGCGGGGCGCCGTTTTGCCGTGCAATCGCTGGGCGTTGTGGGCGCGGTTTTGAAGCGAAAGAATGCGGTTTTGGGCATCTTCCGAGCGCAAACCCACATCAGAATGCTATGATATAAGTAGGAAGACCGCTGGGAAGGAGGATGCATGATGGATCACACGCGTATGATTTATCTCCCCATGTTGCTCGCACTCGTTGCATTGCTTTTGTTCTCGTGCAAGCGCGAAGAAAACACGCTGCTTCCCCACTCGATCGCGGTGGAAAACCACCGCATTACAAGTGACGCCACGAATGCGATCTTCCTGACCGACTACGGCTGGGAACACCTCGATTGGCACGACGTCTACTACGACGGAAAAAATATCCAAGCCGAATTTTACTTCAAAGAAGGCGCGAAAGACTGGGAAACCGACGCTGTGTGGAAATTCGCCCATGAGAAGTTCGTCCTGCGCGTCTACGACAACTTCAAACCGGGCGATTACGATCGGTTTGTCTCCGACCATCTCGATAGAAACCCGATTCAGCAGCTAACCATCGCCGTCTTCGTCGGCGGCAAACTCACCCTCCACGACGTTCTCGACGGCGATACGCACACGAACGAGCCCGACGCCAACGCACATGAAAACGACGCCGCATGACCCCCATACCAACATAGCAGCGCGACGCCCCTGATCTTCCAAAGCAAAACGAATTGGGCGGATCTTGCGAAGCGTCGCAACGAAAAGACCGCCCAAATCGTGGCGGCCTTTTCAGGGTCACGAAAATACCTATCAAATGTTGTAAGCCGCAATCGAAACGCTTCGATACGTTTCTTTGTTGCATCGGGCGATTGATAATGCGAATCAAGGGTTATCAACCTAACGTATCGCGAGGCTGTTTTGCTGCAACGGGCGATTGATAATCGCCCCTACAGGCGCACAAACAAGGTTATCGGGATGTAGGGGCGATTATCAATCGCCCGCGTATCATAAGGATCATCCCATTTTTGCCTGAACAAAGTTCAACCCTTGATTGGCGAAACCAATCGCCCGCTCTGGAATTACGCCTCGCTTCGCGTATCCCTAGACGATCGGCTCCAGCGACGCCTGGAAGTGGCGCAGGATCGGCGGCTCCCAGGTGATCCGGTAGCCGTGCTTGATCTCGGAAGCCCGCGCTTTGATGGCGATCAAGGCTTCCGCCATGACGTCGAAGTGGGCCTGCGTGTAGACGCGGCGCGGGATCGCCAGGCGCGTGAACTCGAAGTCGGCGTGGAGCTGTTCCTTCGTGTCGGGGTCGTTGCCCAGCATGTAGGAACCGATGTCGCAGGCGCGAATGCCCGCCTCTTTGTAAAGCTCGACCGCCAGCGTCTGGCCGGGGAACTCGTAGTAAGGCATATTGGGGAACATTGCGGCCGCGTCGACGAATACGCCGTGCCCGCCGACCGGCGTCTGGTAGGCGATGCCCGCGTCGTCGAGCAGACTCGCGAGGTACTCCATCTGGCCGATGCGGTACTGGAGGTAGCTCTCGTCGATGCCCTCGTAAAGGCCGATCGCCAGCGCTTCCATGTCGCGTCCGGCGAGGCCGCCGTAGGTGAAGAAGCCTTCGTAGCTAATGCAGTTGGCCTTGATCTCGAGCACGAGGTTCGGGAAAGCATCGGGATTCTTGACGCCGATCAGACCGCCGATGTTGACGATGGTGTCCTTCTTAGCCGACATGGTGAACATGTCGCCGTAGCCGAACATCTCTTTGATGATGTCCTTGATGCTGACGTCCTTGTAGGCCGCTTCGTCGCGCTTGATAAAGTAGGCGTTTTCGGCGTAGCGGGCGGCGTCGATGTCGAGCGGCAGGTTGTACTTTTTGCAGACGGCCGCGACTTCGCGCATGTTCTGCATCGAAACAGGCTGCCCACCGGCCGAGTTGTTCGTGATCGTCATGACAACGAGGCCGACATTCTCCGCGCCTTTTTCGTTGATGATCTGCTCGAGGCGCTCGACGTCCATGTTGCCTTTGAAGGGGGCGCGCTTGCTCGGATCCTTCGCCACCTCGACGACACAGTCGATCGCGCGGGCTCCGGCGAGTTCGACGTGGGCACGGGTCGTGTCGAAGAACATGTTCGAGATCGCGAACTTGCCCGGCTTGAGGAAGGACGGGAAAAGCACTTTCTCGGCGGCGCGGCCCTGGTGGACCGGCTGGATGTACTCGTAGCCAAAGATGTCCTGTCCCGCGTCGCGCAGGCGGAAGAAGCTGTTCGCTCCGGCATAGGCTTCGTCGCCGCTCAGGATGCCCGCCCACTGGGTATGCGACATGGCATTCGTACCGGAGTCGGTCAGAAGGTCGATGTACACGTCCTCGCCCCGCAGGTTGAACACGTTGTACTTGGCATCCTTGATCTTTTGTTCCCTTTCCTCCCGGGTCAGCATCTTGATCGGTTCAACCATTTTGATCCGGAACGGTTCCGCGACGTACTTGATGGCCATGGCAGAATTCCTCCTCGCGATGTCGTATGTGATATGTAATTTTTCGCGCGTCTAAAAAAATAATATCACGCTCATGGTGCTTGTCAATAGGGGAAAGCGCGCAATCCCCGCTCTTTTCGAAATTGTTTTGCCATGCCGCGCGCATTCGTGTAGCGTCAAACCTTGCAAGATGCGATGCATACGCCCCACACGGCGGCGATGTGATATAATGTGATGAACGAACGGTGAGGAGGTCAAACGATGGCAAAACGCAATAACACGCTCTGGCGCGATCGAAAACATTGGATTTTCGGCCTGCCTTGGTCCTTTACGGTCTACGAACTGACAGACGATCGCCTTTACGTGACAACCGGCGTCTTCAACAAACATGAAGAAGAAATCCGTCTCTATCGCATACTTGACGTATCGCTGAACCGCAGCTTCGAGGAACGCATTTTCGGACTCGGGACGGTGCATGTCTGTTCGGCGGACAAAAGCATGCCGGAGTTCGACCTCAAGCGCATCCGAAACGCCAGCACGGTCAAAGACATGTTGTCCGACATAGCCGACCAAGCGCGCGACAAGAAACGCGTCGTGAGCCGCGAGGTTTTTCATGACGACGGTGGGATCGACGACGACGATCACCACTTGATGTAAAGCACTGCGCGCAAACGAGAAAACCGCTGGAAAGCCAACGCCGTCCGATCGGGGCGGCGTTTTGTTTTCTGTTGGCATTATATGGAATTTCGTGCTATCATGATCGGGTGGCAGCCGGCGTTGCAGTGTGGTTGCGGCACCTTCTACATTCACTATGACGTAGAGAGGAGGTGACGTGTATGGAATGGATCGCGATCTTGATCTACGGGACCATGAGTCTCGGCCTGATCATACTTGGGATCATGAATTCCAAAAAGTAAAACCGCCCTGCTACCGACAGGACGGTTTTTGGGCTTTTAGCCCATAAACTCACTGACGCAACCATTGTTTGGAACAACGGCTGCCCTCTACGTCAATTATACGGCAAAAGCCACATTCTCGCAAGCATACGCCGCCCAAATGCAATGAGCGGCGAAACGATCGCAGTCAATCGCTGCCGCGATCTGTTTTTGTTCAAACGACACCGGCATGCAATCCGCTCAAGACGGCGCCGAAGGCCGTCGCATAGGCGGCGTTGTCGGGGATGAGGAAAGTCACGCCCGTCAGTTCACATAAACCTTCGAAGACGACACGCGCCTGTGGAAGGGCAGTCAAGCCGCCCGTCGCGACGACGCGGCGCTCTTCCCGGCAGGCCAAGGTCGCCATGACGCCGACGCTTTCGAGCACGGTGTTCACCAGGCCGCACACGACGTCCTCTTTGCGCGCGTCGGGCTCGATCTTTCCAAAGTTTGCCACCGTCACGTGCGGCGGCAGCGAACCGATCTGCCGCTCGGTCATGTCGCCGATCCGGAGATCGACGTTGGCGAGATCCCCGCGGGACGCACACGCGACGATCGCGTCGAAGCTATCGAGGCCGTAGAGCTTGCGGCAAAGGCCGAGCAGCATGCCGCCGCCTACGCCCGATCCGCCGAGGTGGGTAAAGCCGTTTTCGTCGGCACGGACAAAGGCCGTCCCCGTGCCCAGGCTGACGACGATCGCGCGCGTTTCGCCCGCCAGTGCCAAGCCCCCGCGCACGATCGACGCGAATTCTTCCTGGCGCTGTACAGGGAGCCCCAAGAGCCGCTCTCCGATCGCCGACGAAGCGATGCCCGTGACGAACACACCTTGGAGCGAATCGGTCGAAATCCCCTGTTCACGCAAAAAAAAGGCGGCGACCGATTCGATCGACATCGCGTCGCCACGTGGCAGAAGCCCCGACACCGCGAGCAATCGCGCACCGTCCGCAGCCACGATCTTCGTCGCCGTTCCCCCCATATCCACACCCAAATACATAGGCTCGTTCCTCTCCTTGTGTCGCGTCATCGCCGTTCCATCGCGTTGCGCAGCGGGCGGCAGACGAAGGTCGCAACGACCGCGTTGACGATCGCCTCCGGTATACCGCTCGTCAACACCGTGAGCGCGATCATACCCAGCAGCAGCTCATAGCCGACGCCCAGCGCTTGGGCATAGGAAGCGCCAAAAAAGACGTATATCCCCCCCAGCACGAAAAACGTGTTGGCGAGGCTGCCCAAAGCGCCGCTCAAGCCATAGCTGATCCAGTCATTGCGCTTTTTTTCGCCCGACGGAAAGGCCCTTCGCAGCCCCTGGAAACTCAGGCCCGCGACGACGCCGATCAAGATGCGCGGCACAAAGCAGATCACGAGGCTCCAAAAATTTCCATGTACGTCCCCCAGACTCACGAAGGGCGAAAACACGAATCCGAGCGGCGACGGCGGCATGAAGGTCCAGACGATCAGGCTGAATAGACCGGCGCAAAAACCCAAAAAAGCCCCCGCACCCGTGCCCAACAAAATGGCGGTCGCCACGACGGGCACCGCCGCCAATGTCGCGACGATCGGCCCCAGCGCCGGAAGCGATCCGAGCGGCGTAAAACAAAAGAGCGCTTCGATCGCCACCAACAAAGAGAGCTGCACCAAGGCCACGGTCCGTTTGTGCTTGCCGTTTTCGCGTTGCATCGTCGTCCCCCGTCTGCGCGCCCCGAAAGACGCGCCTTGCATTCAGTTTATTCAATGTGTATCAAGGGTTGAACTTTGTGCAAGCGAAAATGGGATGATCCTTATGGTCCGCGGGCGATTGATAATCGCCCCTACATCCCGATAGCCTCGTTTGTGCACCTGTAGGGGCGATTATCAATCGCCCGTTGCAGCAAAACGGCCTCGCAACACGTTGTGGTTCGTAATTCTTGGTTGGCGTTGATAATCGCCCGTTGCGCAAAACGTCCGAAACATTGCGGTTCGTAACCCTTGATAGGCATTATTCAGTATAGCACAGCGGGTCGCGCTTTCAAACACCAATGTCGCACCCCACCGCGCCACAACATGCTTTTTTCATGGGGCGAGCTGTGCTATGATAAAGATGGGTATGGGGATGCACCCCCAATTCCTGAGGAGGTTGATGCGCTATGACGCAAAACGCTCGCCGCGCACTGGTCGCCGGTCTGGCGATCGCGCTGTCCTCCGCGATGCTCCCTGGCGTCGCCCTCGCCCTTTCGAACGCGCCCGCCCTCTCCGTCGCCACATACCGCGGGTCCTACGCGTCCGACGACACCTTCGATTTCAACGGTTTCATCTTTCCCGACAGCTCTTCCCGCTACCTGTCTCGCAAAGAAATACTCGGCGTCACCGACTCGGAATCCCTCTCGTGGCAACTGACCCTGCTCGGCTACGCGCGCAACGAGATCTACGCCCGCCACGGCAACAAGTTCGCAAGCGACGCGTACAGCAGCTACTATGGCCAGTTTCGGTGGTACCAAAAACTCAAAAAGCATACCGTCGCCACCTCTGAGCTCAACAAGTACGAACAGGCCAACGTCAAGCTGATCAAGCAGATCGAAGCGGATCTCAACAGCTACGGCCCCTTCGACAGCAACGGCTTCATCTATCCCGACAGCAACTCGCGCTACCTGTCGCGCAAGGAACTCCTCAACATCGACGACTCGAACACCGAGTACACCCAGCTCGAACTGCTGGGCTTTGCGCGCAACGAGATCTACGCCCGCCGCGGCCACAAGTTCACCACCACGACCTACAGCCGCTTCTACGGACAGTACAGCTGGTACAAGAACAAGAAAAAGCGCAACGTCGCTTGGGACGATTTCAACAAGTATGAAAAGGCCAACATCACCTTGATCAAAGAGATCGAAGCCCTGTGGAAATAACGCCGCTTTCATGAGGAGACACGCCATGCCGAAAATTGCCAACATCGCGATCTTCCAGACCACCCCGCAACCCGTCTTGGCCGTCCGCAAGCAGACCGACGTCGCCCACCTGCCCAACGAGATCGGCGAAGTCTACGGCCTGATCGCAGCTTACCTCTCCAAAACAGGCGCTTTCATGGCAGACGTTCCATTCTGCCATTACCACTCGATGGACATGGAGCGCATCGACGTGTCGATCGGCTTCCCCGTCGCGTCGGAAATGACGGGCGAAGGCGCGATCGAGTCATATTTGATTCCGTCGCAAAAGGTCGTCTGCGGCATCCACCAAGGCCCCTACGCCGAAAGCGCCGCCCTCTACGACGAGATGGCGAAATACATCGCCGATCACGGGCTGGAAGCGGCCGGCGACGTCTACGAGTACTACCTCAACGATCCCGATCGCCCCGAGGCCGATCTCCTGACCAAGATCCTGATGCCGCTGAAATGACGCGTCAGCGTTCGTAGATCCGATCGTCGTCGAAGTAAGTCTCGATGGTGGACATGGCCGCGCCGATCAAAAAGCCACGGTTCATGTCGAGTTTGCTGGGGCGGATCGCAAACCCCTCCAAGTGGAGCGGCTTTTGCTGGAGGAGAAGCGCGTGAAGGGCGTCACAAAAGCTCTGACCGAGCGCGGCGTAGTCGCCCTGCAAAACGATGATCTCGGGGCTGAAGAGCAGCATGACGTTGTAAAGCGCGCTACAGTGGAGTTCCAGCAACTCCCGAACGAGCGCCTGTGCCGGCAGCACGCCGCGCTCCCCCAACGCGACGAGCGCTTCGAGAGATCCCGCCGATACGCCGTTTTCATTGGCCCGCCGCAGGACGGCTTCCGCGCTCGACAGCGATTCGTATTCCTTGCCGCCCTCGAGCCGCATTTGCCCGATGTGCAGCGCGCGCGCGATCGGGTGGCCGCCTTGCACCGGTTCGACGAGACCGGCGTAAACGCTGTCGCCGTGGTAAAGGGTCAGCACGCGCCTGCCAGCGAGCATCGGGTCTTCGTGCAGCTCTCCCAGCGCGAGTTGCGCGAGCGCATTGTCGAGCGACACGAAAAGGCTGCGGCTCAACGCGATGCGGACGAGATCGGTCAGCGGCACGTTCTCGCCCCAGGACGGAAAGTGGAGCGCCCGATTCACCAGTCCGTGTTCGCGGTCGATCAGGCCGTCGATGCCCAGCGCCACCCCTGCCAGCTTTTCGCGCGACAGTTCGGCCGCGTTGGCGGCGGCGGCGATCATCGCCGCGACGTTGCCGACGATCGTGTCGATGTCGGCGTCGCGCGGGTGGGGCATGCGCATGTTGATCAAAAGGCGTCCGGACAGGTCGGTCACGCCGCCGAAGCTATGTTGCTGCCGGATCGAAAGCGCACAAATGTAGCCCGCCCTGCCGTCAAAGGCATAGATCTCGGGCTTTTTCCCGCCCTCCTTCGTCGAAAGCCCCTTGCCCACGACGCGCACCAAGCCGGATGACGCGAAAAAACGCAGGATCTTGCTCACCGAGGTCCGGCTGAGGCCGCTCGCCGCCGCCAGATCCGCCACTTCCATGCGATCGGCTTCGCGGAGCATGGCGAGCACGCGCTTTCGGTTGTGGATCTTGAGCGCGTCCGGCTGGCCGACGATCTCGTTCACCGCTGTCCTCCTTTCGGCGCGATGGAAAAATGGGCTGGTTTATCGCCAGCCCATCGTTTTTTGCTATCGGTTACCGCGGCATTGCGATGCGCACGCGCATCCCGTGGCCGCGCTAGATCGCGAATCCTTACGCGACGCCGGCCAGCTTCTTGGCCAGTTCCGCAGCGGAAGCAGCGTCTTCGCTGTAGCCGTCCGCGCCGATTTCCTTGCAGAAATCTTCGGTGACAGGCGCGCCGCCGACCATGACCTTCACGCGATCCGCCAGACCCGCATCCTTGAGCGCCGCAACGGCGTCGCGCATGGCAGGCATGGTCGTCGTCAGAAGGGCAGACAGGCCGACGATCGTCGCATCGGCGTTGTCCTTGGCAGCCTGAACGAATTTGTCGGCCGGAACGTCGACGCCCAGGTCGATCACTTCGAAGCCAGCGCCTTCGATCATCATGCCGACGAGGTTCTTGCCGATGTCGTGCAGGTCGCCCGCGACGGTGCCGATGATGACTTTGCCGATCGGCTTGATGTCGGCGTCAACGAGGTAGGGTTTGAGCACTTCGACGCCCGCCTTCATGGCGCGCGCGGCGACGAGCATTTCGGGGACGAAGATCTCGTTGTTCTTGAACTTTTCGCCGACGTGGCCCATGGCTTCGATCATGCCGCCGTTGAGAACATCTTCGGGTTTGGCGCCACCATCGATGGCCTGCTGAACGAGTGCTTTGACGTCTTTCGCTTTTCCGGCTTCGACTGCTGCTGCGATCTCTTGAATGCTTGCCATAAATGTACCCTCCTGCAAATCATTGCTGCGCCGAACGAGGCCCGGCGCGAAGAACATGTCCCAAAACAGCTTGTTTCAGGACCCCACACGCCCATTCTAACACAGGGGGTGTGGCTTGGGAAGCACTTTATCTTTGTAACGAAATAAGGTTTCATAACCGGAAAGCCCAGCGCCGCGACACATCAGGCCGTAAAGCCCCAGCGCGCCAAACCCACCCGACGCAATCCAAAATAGAGCGGCAACCCCAGCCCGTAGCAGGCCAGCACCTGACCGGCGCCGACGTAGAGGATGTTCCAGAGGACACTGATTTCGGGCATGTAGACGTAGTGCAGCATCGTCCCGACCGCGACGGCGTTGATGCATACCGCCGGCAAAGGCAGCAGCCAAAAACGCTTTCGCAAGGCGTATCCGAGCGCAGCGGCGGCCAGCGTCGAAAGCGATCCCACAATGACGTCGATCGGGATGCTGATGCCGAGCGCCACGGCGACGAGGTTTGCCAGCAGACAGCCGACGAATAGGCCCGGCACTGCCGAAAAGCTGAACGCCACCAGCACGCAAAGCGCTTCAGACACGCGGAGTTGTACAGGGCCAAAGCTGATCGGCTGGAAGGCGAAGGTGATCGCGACATAAAGCCCCGCGATGACGGCGGCTTGCGCGACGAAGCGCGTGCGGTTTTCTCGTGGCATAGGAGCCCCCATTCTTGCCGCGAAAAAACCCGCGGCCAATTTGGCTACGGGCAAATCAAAGAAACCAGATGACTGGCTTTCCCGTAGTTTTGTTTTACGACAGGATGGTTTCGAACTGTCGGCGCAGAAGCGCGTATTGATTATAGCAGCCTTTGCCCGTTTCGACAATCGAAATGTGACCGGGATCGCGCGATCGCCGGTCACATCTGAAGGTGCGCTTAATCCAGTTCTTGCAAATCCGCTTCGGAATTGCCCGCGCCAATGTCGATGTAGTCGCCGTCCGAACTCGATTCATCCGGCACTTCGTCGGCGTAGTCGCTGTCGTTCTCCTCGGGAATCTCGACCGATTCATCCGGGATATCGATCGATTCGCCAAAGTCGGATTCGTCCAGCGGTTCGTCGGTCGTGGTCGATGCCGAACCGTTGCTGGGCTTTTTCGTCGCGCTCGGTGTGGACGTTTTTTTGGCGGGCGTTTTGCCGCTTCCCTTCGAGCTCGACGAAGAGGACTTCGACGAATTCGCGTTGCTTTTCGGTTTTTCGGTCGGTTTCTCGGTCGCCTTGGGCGTTTCGGTGGGCGACGCGCTCGATTCGGGCGTGGGCGAGACGTTGAAGTTCGCTGGCAGCGGATCAGCGGGCGGCGGGGTGGGCGACGCAGAGGGCGTCACTTCCGACGATGCCAATGGCGACGGCGACGAATCCAGCGGCTCCATGGAGCCCGCGCTGTCGTTGAACGCGTCCGCGACGCCGGGCGAAGGGGTAAACGCTTTGGGCGTGCGGCTTGCTTCGGGCGGACCTCCGCAACCACTCAGCGCGAGTAGGACGATCGCGCCGTACAGAACGGAAAGCGGTCCCACACGTTTCATGGAAATCCTCCTCAACACGATGCTTCGTTCGATTGCGCTGCTTCGAAGCCAGGCATGCGAAACGACTTCGACACAATACAAGAAAATACATCTATTTCTTTTGTTACTATACCACAATTTTGGGCAAAAAAACAGGGAAAGTCGATTCTTCCAGGCATAGACAAGGTATGCAAGTGTTGTGTATGGAAAAAATACCGGTTCTTTTGTCCCGTGTATCCGTATATGCGAATTGTCCTGCGCACAAGGCATTTGTCCACGCGCTCCATGCATCCGTTTTTTTGTCCCCACCCGACGAGCGCCGCACCAGCGCTCCCCCAAACTACTCCACAAATTACCAAGAGAAAAGCGGCCCTTCGACCGCTCTTTTCACATGCGTCAGTTGATCTCGCTCATGCCTTCGATGTAGATGGCCTCCACCGTGCCGACGTCGAATTCGAACACCAGGCGCGGCGAACTGAAATCGTCCGGATCGCCGCTCTCCGTAAAGGCCATGAAGTTGCCCTCTTCAAAGAAACCGTCGCCATAGGCCGCGATCACGTCCTCTCGGCTGCTGCCGACGGAAACGCCCTTTTGCGTCGAAAACGGCTTCCCCGTCACGGCGATTTCGTCGATGATGTCCTGGCCTTCGAAGGGGTGGGTGTAGATCGCGATCCCCTTATAGGTGTAGGACTTCTCCAGCCCTTCGTGGAGCACGCTCGGCGTCTCTGCCAGCTTGAAATCGTCTCCCAGTGCGGCGAGCAGTGGCGCCACGTTCGTCTGCAACGCGTAGATCTGCCCCTCGACCAGCATCGTCAAGTCGGTCGAAGCGTCAAAGATCCCCAATGGAAGCGATGGCGTGGAAAGCGCGTCCGTCATCTCGGCCACCGTCGCGTCGGGCAGCGGCGACTCCGACGGCACGGGCTGTTCGTCGCGTATCGCATCGGCCGTCGGCGGCGCGCTCACTTCCACGGCGGGTGTCGGTGCCGGACTGGGCGTTGGCGTCGGCAGATCGGTCGGCGTCGGGCTGGCTGTCATAGGCGCTGTGGCTACTTGCTGGCTTTCGATCGGCGCGTCCTCGGCGCCTGTGTTCGTGGCCGCCATGCGCGAGGGCGCTTCGCACGCGCACAACGCCACACACAATGCGGCGGAGACGAGTGCCAGCGTGCAAGGTTTTGGGCGGTAGCGCATCGTGTACCTCACGTATCGTTCGGGTCATCGCGAAACCAGCGGTTTTCGAAAAGTAAATAACTGGTTTATCCATATCGATATGGTATTATAATAGTCGAAGCCCCTGAGCTTGTCAACCGGTTCCATCCCATTATATCCCATTTTTAAGAGCCGCTCGCTCCCGTACTTTGCGTTTGCGGTGTCGCCTTCGAATATTGTATACTATAGGCAGCTTCGAGTCCCCGCCCCGTCGAAAGGAGCCGTTTGCTGTGCGTTTTGCGGACGATTTTTTATGCGGCGCCGCGAGTTCCGCCACCCAGGTCGAAGGCGGCGATCGCAACAACACCTGGTACGCGTGGTGTCATCCCGAGCGCATCGCCGATGGCAGCGATTGCCTGCGCGCAGCCGACCATTGGAACCGTTTTGAAGAGGACTTCTCGATCTTGGCCGATCTGGGCCTTCAGTGCTACCGCATGGGCTTGGAGTGGAGCCGCATCGAGCCCGCGCCCGGCGCGTTTTCCGACGAAGCGATCGCCCATTACCGCCGCATGATCCTGTCGCTCCGCGAAAAGGGCATCCGCCCGCTCGTCACGCTTCACCACTTTTCGCTCCCCCTTTGGCTGGACGAGATCGGTGGCTTCGAAAACCGCGAAGCCATCGAACACTTCGACCGCTATGTCGCTTTTGTCGTCGAGAACATCGGCGACATCGTCAGCGAATACATCACGATCAACGAGCCGAACGTCTACACCGCGAACGGCTACTTCCTCGGCATATGGCCGCCCGGCAAAAAACACTTTTTCAAGGCGCTCAAGGTTTATCGCCACCTCGCTATCGCGCACTTTCGCGCCTACATGACCATTCACGACATCCGCGACCGTATGATCGACGACGCCGCCCAACTCGGCTCGGCGTTGAACGGCGCGATCGATTCGTCCATCCCACCGCTCTTTTCGATTGAGCCCGAAACCAAGGTCGGCGTCGCCCATCATGTCCAGATCTTCGAGCCCTATCGCCCCAAAAACCCCTTCGATCACATCGCAGCCGCCGCCATGCGCCTGCTTTTCCAAAACGCCATCATGGACAGCATGACGACCGGATGGCTCCGATTTCCGATCGGGCGCGGCAACCCCTGCAAGCTCGAAGATCCGAGCGACTTCCTCGCCCTGAACTACTACACCCGCTCCGGTGTACACGCGGCGGGCTTCCGCCTCGAAACCCTGCCCGACAAACACCATAACGACCTCGGCTGGGAAGTCTACCCGCAAGGCCTCTACGACCTGATCCGAAGCTGCCACGAACGCTACCGACTCCCGATCTGGATCACCGAAAACGGCTGCTCCGACGCCGACGACGCGTTCCGCGCCCGCTTCCTCCGCGACCACCTCGAAGCGATCGCGCGCGCCCAGTCGGAGGGCATCCCCGTCGAACGCTACTACCATTGGGCCTCTACCGACAACTTCGAGTGGCTCGAAGGGGAGGGCAGTCGCTTTGGCCTGATCCACATCGACTATGAAAGCCAGCAGCGCACACCCAAAGACATCGCCCGCTACTACGCCGCCATCATCGCGCACTGCGGCACTTCACCGGAGATCGACGATGACTTTGGCGTGAACGGCCAACGCTATGAAAACGAAAGCACAGAAGGGGATGCAGAATGAAAGCTCTGGCCTATGGAGAAGTACTCTGGGACATCATCGGCGAAAACGCCTACATCGGCGGCGCGACCTTCAACGTCGCGGCGCATCTGGCACAGTTCGGCTGCGAAGCGTCCATGCTCAGCCGCCTAGGGGCGGACGAGCTGGGCGACCGCGCGATCGGCGAGCTGGCGCGGCTTCGGATGGACGCGCGCTTCGTGCAGCGCGACCCCGATCGCGAAACGGGAAAGGCGATCGTCTATCTCGACGAAACGAACACCGCCACCTACGATCTTCCGATCGCGGCCTATGACGCGATCGCGTGCGACGACGATCTGATCGCGCAGCTCAAGGAGGCTCGCTTCGACGTCTTCATTTACGGCACGCTTGCCTCGCGCGTCGCCGACGGAGCCTCGCGGCAGACGCTGCGCCGCATCCTGGACGAAGTGCCGTTCGGACGGCGTTTTTACGACATCAACATCCGGAAGGAATTCTACGACAAAGACTTGATCGCGCTATGCTTCAGCAAGGCCGACATCGCCAAGATCAACGACGAAGAGGCCCTTTTGGTCGCCGATCTGCTCTACGGTACGCCGATGTCCGAAGCCGCGCTCGCCGAACGCCTGCGCAAGGACTACGACATCGCCGTCGTCATCGTTACGCGGGGCGGCGCAGGTTGCTCGGTCTACGACGAAAGCGGCGCCTGCGATCTCCCCGGCCACAAAGTGGAGGTCGTCGATACCGTCGGCGCGGGCGATTCGTTCAGCGCGACCTTTCTCTACCATTCCTTCCGCGGGGCATCCGCCTCCGAAAGCGCCCGTCTCGGCAACCGCATGGGCGCTTTTGTCGCGTCGCAAGCGGGCGCGGTGCCGACTTACCCCGACGAACTGACGCGCGAACTGGGATTGCTGTAAAGGAGAGACGAGATGAGACGGGATGAATTTTTGCGCCGCGTCGGCAACATGGAGCAGGTCGCGGGCATCGCGGAACGCGTCGAAGGAGACGGCCGCAAAGCCGGTCAGCGCGTGTATACGGTCGACAACGGCGTCTTGCGCTTCGACCTTTGGGCCGACCGCGCGCTCGACATCGGCACGCTCGCCTTCAAAGGCCAGAACATCGCTTACCTCAGCAAGCCGGGCCTCGACGGGAAAAGCAGCCTCGACGCCGGACTTCGAAGCATCGCGGGCGGCATGATGTTCACCTGCGGGCTGCGCAACGTCGGCCCGCCCGACACCGCCGACGACGCCATGCACGGCCGCATCCGCACGACCCCTGCCGAACACGTCGCGCCGCATGCCTTTTGGCGCGGCGACAGCTACCGACTCGAAGTGTCGGGCGAGGTGCGTGAAGCCGCGCTTTTCGGCGAAAACCTTCTGCTCCGCCGCACGGTCACGACCAAACTGGGCAGCCATTATTTTCGCGTCTACGACGAGATCGAGAACCAGGCATTCGAGATTTCGCCCTTCATGCTGCTCTACCACATCAATATCGGCTATCCGCTGCTCGACGTCGGCACGGTGTTGCACGTGCCGGCCTACCTGACCGAGCCGCGCGATCAAGCCGCGGAATCCGGCCTGGCGAGCTGGAGCCAGATGACCGCGCCCGCCGACCACTGCCCCGAACAGGTCTTTTACCACCGGCTCTGCGCCGACGAAGAAGGCATGACACTCGTCGCCGTCGTCAACCGCGCGCGCGATCTCGCGCTCTGGTTGCGCTACAACGTCGAGCAGCTCCCCGTCCTGTGCGAATGGAAGTCCATGCAGTCGGGCGATTACGTGCTGGGCGTCGAACCGGCCAACTGTGTGCCGGAAGGGCGCGCCCGCGTGCAACAGCGCGGCATGCTGCGATCGCTACAGCCGCTCGAAAGCGCCGCGCTCCAATGGCAGCTCGGTTTTGCCGAAGGGGCGGAAATCGACGCACTGATCGCCGAGATCGACCAGCTCCAGCGGACGGGCGCGCGCAGCTAACGAAGCGCCAAAACCCATGAAAAGCGGCCATGTGGTCGCTTTTTTGGCATCCTGACAATCCCCTCTTCATACTATGTATATATGTAAATCCATGATAGAATGGAAGGAGAGGGGATATGCCATGCTTCGAACCAAACTGACACGCATGAGCGCGATCGCGGCACTCGGGGTCGCGGTTTCGCTTTTGGTCGCGCCACTCGCTTCGGCGGCGGCGGGCGATGAACGCGTCACGGACTTGCCGCCCCGCCTGACGATCAGCTACGTCGGCGACTGCACCTTTGCCAGCACAGAGGCGATGGAAGGCAGTTCGCTCGCCTTTCATCGCGTCGTACAAGACGACTACGCCTACCCGTTTGCCTATGTCCGCACCTACTTTACCTCCGACGACCTGACGATCGCCAACCTCGAATGCGCGCTGACGACGGCCCGCAAACGCGCCGTCAAGCGCTTTACCTTCCGCGCGCGGCCGGATTACGTGCGCATCCTGAGCGAAAACGGCGTCGAAGCCGTCAGCCTGGCCAACAACCACACGCGCGACCTGCTCGAAGCCGGACGCAGCGAGACGAAACGCGTGCTCAACGAAGCGGGCGTGCTGCACTTCGAGGGCACGAGCGTCGCCATCTACAACAAAGGCGAATTCCGCGTGGGCATGCTCGGTTACAGCGTCTTCGAAGGCGGCGTCGCCCCCGCAACGATCGCCAAGCTGATCAAGGCGCTCCGAAACGATGGCTGCAACCTCGTGATCGTGTCCTGCCATTGGGGGATCGAGGGCAAGACCGTGCAAAGCGCCGCCCAGACGAAAACCGCTCGCTATTTCCTCGACGCCGGCGCCGACAGCGTCGTCGGCCACCACCCGCACCGCTTGCAGCCGATCGAGCGCTACAAGGGCAGGACGATCCTCTACAGCCTCGGGAATTTCTGCTTTGGCGGCAACACCGGTCCTTCGAGCTACGACACGGTACTCGTGCAGGAAAGCTTCGAGATTCGGGACGATTTTTCCGTCGTCTCCCTCGGCCTGAACGTCGTGCCCTGCGATCAGCGCAGCGATCCATCCAAGAAGCGCCCCAACTATCAGCCTCGCCCCGTCAAAGGCGCGACGGCCGATCGCATTTATCGTACCCTCCGCTGGTCGGCGCAACAGAACTTTCTTCCCTGATGATCCATCCACAACGCCCAACAAAAAAGTGGCCATGCGACCACTTTTTTTGTTGCGCTATTCTTCGGGGATGTCGTCGATCAGAACGTCGCTTTCGGCCTCGATCGTCGTTTCGGGGGCGGGGGTCGTGGCGACCTCGGTCGTCGGAGCGCTCGGCGCCTTGCCATAGGACGCGCCGCTTTCGATGACGGTCAGCTTCCCTTCGGCATAGACGAGGTAATCGGCCTGCACAAAGCCGCCTTTGCTCTTGAGCTTGACCCAGCCGTTCACGACCGTTTTGCCGTCGTACTTGCTGCCGTTTTGCGCGACGGATGTGACGGTATCCCTTGCGCCGGCCGTCATGGAAGCGACTTTCGCAAAGCCGGTGCCCGGTCCGGATCGGACGTTGACGTTGGTCTTCGCCGCGACCAGATCGCCCGTCTTGAGCGTGGTCTTCGTCACTTTGACGGTCGTCGTCGTCGCCACCTTGCGCGAGCCGATCGACACGTCGGACGAGCGGACGTAGTAGCCGTTCGACAGCTTATACCAATTGCCGCTGACGCGGTTGCCGTTCAGCGTGCTGCCGTCTTTGTAGGTCGCGGAGACGTCCTTCGTATCGCCCGCGCGCATCGTTCCGCGTTCAAAAGCCAGCGCCGAAGGGCTTCCGTAGTAGGTGGCGCTGCTTTTGGCCGTCGCGGTCGTGACGCTCTTGCTGCTCGGCTGGCTGGCCGTCGAAGAGGTGACGGTCGACGTACCGGCGCGCTTGAGAAAATCGCCCGAGACGAAATTCCCGTCGGTCAGCATATACCAGGTTCCGGTGACGGCCTTGCCGTTGTAGATCGCGCCCGACTTGAGTTGCACCGTTGCGCGGATGACCGCGCCGTCGGCCAGCTTACGGACGGAAGGCGCCGTCGTCGAAGGGGCGTTGCGGACGTTGAGGTTGCTCGTCGTCACGATCATGCGCACGCCGATGGAGCTGCTGCCCGCTGTATTCGCGCTGCCGGAGCTCGTCTGGGGCGGGGCAGGGGTCGTCTCGACGACCGTGAGACCCGTATCGTCCGTATCGTCGATCACTTCGGGCTCTTCCAGCGGGATCGCATCGGGATCGTCCGGTGTCACATTGGGATCTGCGTCGGTCGCGATCGGGTTGCCGTCGTCATCGAGGTCGAGCACCTCTTCCTGGTTCGAGGTCGATTCCCCGGAAGTCGCCGCAGGTTTGGTCGTCGTCGTGCCGGACGACGCCGCCGCGGATTCAGCCTTGACGTTGGTGACGTAGGCCTGCGCGATATAGCCGCCGGTCGAGAGCTTGAAAAAATGCATATCGACCGTGTATCCATTGACCTTTTCGCCCTTCCGCGACGAACCGATCAGCGTCACTTTGACGCCTTTTTTGATCGTACCGATCTTGGTCGCTTTCGAGCTGGGCGAGCTGCGTATGTTGACGTCGGCCGTCGTCGTGCCGGTGTAGCGCGTGGTCGCGGCGATCGCCGTCGCGCCGAAGAGGGCGCCCAGCACCAACGAAAGCGCCAATGCGAATGCCTGCCAGCGCCTGAAGCACCTGTTTCGATTCATATCGGGTCCTCCTGTTCCCAAGGTGAGTGGGTGTGAGCGTTAAAAGAAGCGGATGTCGTCCTGGTCGACGGTTCGTTTCTCCTGGTAGGGGATGCGCGCGCCCTCGCTGCGG
>JAVBLF010000082.1:0-5935 GCA_031553675.1 Eubacteriales bacterium
CCCATACCCGCGCTATACTGGTGCAATGACAAAACACACAACGCTCACTGCGCGCGAACTGTCGCTCGCCGCGCTCTTCGCCGCGCTCATGGCCACGTCCGCCCGCCTGAGCGTACCGCTGCCCTTTTACCCCGCCGCGCCTTTTTCGCTGCAAACGCTCGTCGTGCTGCTGGCCGGACTTTTGTTGCCGCCTCGTTCCGCGTTCGCCGCGATGGCGACCTACCTGCTCGTTGGGCTGTGCGGCCTGCCGATCTTCGCGCAAGGCGGCGGACTTTGGTATGTGTTGCAGCCGTCCTTCGGCTACCTGGTCGGCTTTGTCGTCGCAGCCCCCCTCGTCGCGCAGATGACGCGCGGAGCCGACCCCTCCTGGCACCGGCTCGCGATGGCTTGCGCGGCCGGTACGCTTGCGATCAGCGTCTGCGGCATCGTCTATCTCGCACTCGTCGTCAACATTCTGCTGCCCCATCCCTTCGGCTTGCGGGATCTCGCCTCCATGTTCGTCGTTACGCTTCCGCTCGACACGGTCAAGCTCGCCCTGGCGATCGCGATCGCCCTACCGCTGCGGCGTCGTTTGGCGCGCAGTTCCCATTCCGTTCCGTAGCCGCGAAAGGAGTGACCCCATGCATCCCAGACTGGAAGCCGACCGAAACGGCTTACCCCGCGTGCTCGAACAGGCCTGCGCACAGGCCATTCAGTCCGTCGAAGCGCTGCCGGACAAAACCGTCGCGCCGCGCTTTCCCGAGACCCCCCTCGCCACCTTGCCCGAAGAAGGCCGCGGCGCAAGCGAAGCGCTGCGGATCTTCTCCGAGGCCTACGCGCCCCATTTTCTCGCCATGCCAGGACCGCGCTTTTTCGGTTTCGTGATCGGCGGCACGACGCCCGCAGCGCTCGCCGGAGATTGGCTGACGTCGGCGCTCGATCAAAACGCTTTCGGCATCCCCGGAAACGTCGATCGGCAGATCGAGCGCGAGGCGATCGCGATGACGCGCGAACTGCTGGGGCTCCCCGACTCGTTCGCGGGTGTGATGGCGTCGGGCGCGACGATGGCGACACTCGGCAATCTGTCCGCGGCCCGCGAATGGGCCGCCCAGCAACAAGGCTTGGACACGGCCCAAAACGGCGTCGACGGTCTCGAACTCGCGATCTACTGCGGCACGGCGCACGCGTCGGTCTACAAAGCGCTGTCGATGCTCGGCCTGGGGCGCTCCCGCATGACGCCGGTAGGCCGCTTGCCCGATCGCGAGGCGATCGACCTGCGCGCGCTCGAAGTGCTACTCCAAAAACGGAAATGCCCTTCCATCGTCGTCGCCTCGATGTGCACCGTGGACAGCGGCGATTGCGACGATCTGGCCGCACTCGCGCAACTCCGAAAACAATATGGCTTCTGGCTGCACATCGACGGCGCAATCGCCGCGCCTGCCGCTGCCCTGCCGGAGTTCGCCGATCGGTTTGTCGGCATGGACGAGGCCGATTCGATCACGCTCGACTGCCACAAATGGTTCAACGTCCCCTACGACGCCGCGATCATACTCTGTCAGCAACCCAGATACTTGTACAACACCTTTGCGCAATCCGCCTCCCCCGGCGACATGCCCGACAGCACGCCCTTTTTCAACCTCGCCCCCGAAGGATCGCGACGCTTGCGCGCCCTGCCGCTCTGGATGTCGCTCATGGCCTACGGCAAAGAAGGCTACCGCGACATCTTCCGGCGCAACTGCGCACACGCACGTCTGGCCTACGATCGTCTCTCGGCAAGCGGTCGCTTCGTCATGCTGGCCGAGCCGCGCTTCAACGTCGTCTGTTTCACGCTGCCCGATGCCAAGGCCGCAACCGTCCAGGCTTTCGCCGAGCGCGTCCGCGACACCGGCAAGACCTTCACGAACGTGACACAATACCGCGGCGAAACGCCTGCGCTTCGTCTTTGCTTTTCGAACTGGAGCACCGAAGAAAGCCATGTCAACGAGGCGATCGACGCCATCCTCGCTTGTCTCGACTGACCCCCGCCGCCACGCAAAGGGCCACCGGAAACACCGGTGGCCCTTGCGATCGAAAGAGGAAGAAGAACATTCAAAGGTTTTCTTTGATCTTTATGACGGTGTCGGTGTAGAAATTCTCCGGTTTCGATTTTTTGCCGTCGAGCAGGTAGTCGAAGAGCAGGCGGATCGACATGTCGCCCTGCACGAACGGCTCCTGGCAAATGGTGAAGTCGATGATGCCGTCCTGCACCAGCTCAACGGTGGCGGGCACTGCGTCGAAAGCCATGACGTGGAATCCCTTTCGCTTGACCCCCGCCTCGACGATCGCCCTGCAAGCGCCGCTCGTTCCGGCGGCCGAGACGTAAACGCAGTTGATCTGCGGGTTATCGCGCAGTGCCTCGCGGGTCAGGCGGTAGGCCAAGCCGTCGTCGTCCATCGATTCGACCGTATCGACGAGGTGATGGGGAACGCCTTTGGCCGCGAGCGTCTCGAGGAAGGCCTCGACGCGCTCCGTGTGCCCGCGGATCGAGCGCGAACCCATCACGATCAGCACTTCGATCGGCTCGGTCACGTAGAGGCTGAGAAGTCCCGCCGCCGTCCGCCCGCCGCTGGCGTCATCGCTGCCGACGTAGCAGAGGCGCTCGGTATCGGTCAAGTCGTTGTTGACCGTGAGCACCGGCACGCCGGAATCGACGATCGCGCCGACACAGCTTCGGATGGCGGGCACATCGACCGACGAAATGCAGAGCGCGGCACACTCCCTCTCGTGCAGGCGCGTGAGGGCGGCCAAGTGCTCTTCGACCTGGTAGCCGCGAAGCTGCTCCATGCAGAGGCTGACGCCAAAGTCGCGCAGTTCCTGCTCGGCACGCCGGAAGCCCGCTATCATGTCGTCAAAATAATCGTTCCCGACGCTGGGCAGCAGGCATCCGATCCGCAGGGGCTGTTTGCGCGCGTTGAGCATACGGCCGGCGCGGTTGGGCGTATAGCCCATTTCCTTGGCGATGCGGCGTATGCGCGCCTCGATCTCAGGCGCGACGCCTTTGCGGTTGTGCAGAACGCGGTCAACGGTGCCGCGCGACACGCCGGCCGCTTTCGCCAGTTCTCGAATCGTCAAGGGTTTTCACGCTCCCGACGCTGCGCGAAGGAATCGGAGCGGATCCACGCAGCGTTCAACGGTAGATGTAGTCGTTCAGGCGGTTGCGCCAGTACTCGACGCGGGAAGATTCGTTCTTGATCTCGGTCTGGGCGAGGGCGTAGCTCGCAAGGGATTCGAGATCTTCTTTGCCTGCAACGATCGAAGCGCCGATGCCCTTCTGATAGCTGGCATAGCGGGCGCCGAGCAGCTTCTCGAAGAACTTGTCTTCCTGCAAGCGGGCGGCGGCACGAAGGGCGCGCGCAAAGGTATCCATGCCTGCGATGTGAGCGAGGAAGATGTCGTCCATCTCGAAGGACGAACGGCGCGGACGGGCGTCAAAGTTGAGGCCGCCCGGCGCGATGCCACCGTTTTGCAGGATCTGGTTCATGACGAGCGTCGCGTCGTAGACGTCGGTGGGGAATTCGTCGGTGTCCCAGCCGAGGAGAAGGTCGCCCATGTTGGCGTCGAGCGATCCGAGTGCGTCGTAGCAGCGGGCGACGCACAGCTCGTGCTCAAAGGTATGTCCCGCCAAAGTGGCGTGGTTGGCTTCGAGGTTGAACTTGAAGTGCTTGTCGAGGTCGTAGCGCTGCAAGAACGCCATCGCGGTCGCCGTGTCAAAGTCGTATTGGTGTTTGGTGGGTTCTTTGGGCTTGGGCTCGATCAGAAACTGGACTTTGTGGCCGATCTTCTCGGCGTAATCGACCGCCATGTGGAAGATGCGGGCGATGTTCTCCTGCTCGAATTTCATGTCGGTGTTGAAGAGCACTTCGTAGCCTTCGCGGCCGCCCCAGAACACGTAGTTCGACGCGCCCATTTTTTTGCCGATGTCGAGGCCTTTTTTGATCTGCGCGGCGGCGCGGCAGAAGACGTCGGCGTTGGGCGAGCTGGCGGCGCCGTGGACATAGGCGTCGTCGCTGAACATGTTGGCGGTGTTCCAAAGCAGCTTGATGCCGGTCTGGCTCATCTTCTCCATCATGAGGTCGGTGATCGCGTCGACGTTGGCAAAAAATTCACCCAGCGAATTGCCTTCGGGCGCGATGTCGGCGTCGTGGAAGCAGAAGAACTCGATGCCCATCTTGGACAAAAACTCGAAGAAAGCGTCGACGCGATTTTTTGACGTTTGCATGGGATCGTCCGCGCGCCAGCTACGGTGGAAATTCGGCTTGCCGAAGGGATCGGCGCCTTCGTAGGTCATGGTGTGCCAGTATGCCGAGGCAAAGCGCAGGTGTTCCTTCATGGTCTTGCCCGCAACGACCTCTTCGGCGTTGTAATGGCGGTAGGCAAAGGGATTCTCGGACTGGGGCCCTTCGTACTTGACATGCTCAATGTTCGGAAAATAGGTCATGGTGTTCCTCCTTTGGCGAAACGGGCGATGCAGAAGCGCATCCGGTTTTCGGTGCTACACATATCACAAAACTTTATTCATAGAGGAAGAAAAATACCGCGATTCAAGCTGCAAAATGTCCGAAACTGCGGTGTCGTGCCCGGACACGGACCGACGCCATAACGATACACCACCGGCATGGAAAAGTCAACGGGGATTCCCCCGCTAGGATTCCCCCAAATCGCGGGAATTCCGATCAAAAAAAGTGGCCTTTCGGCCACTTGTGCGCGCCCCTGTCGTCAGATCTGGGTTTCCAGGTAGCGCATGTAGTGCAAAAAGTGCGAGAAGACGATGCCCGGTTCTTCGAGGCTCGGCATCCAGCGCTTCGTCCATTCGAGCGACACGAAACCGTCGTAGCCCCGCTTGTGGAGGGCGCGCAGGGCGTCGAGTATGGGCACGTCGCCGTAGCCGATCATGCGGTAAACGACCTTGCCGCCTTCCATCACCGAGTCTTTGACGTGGGTGTGGCGGATGAGCCCGTCGAGCATCGCGGCCGTTTGGGCGGGCGCTTCGCCGAAGAAGCGGAAGGGATGGTGCACGTCCCAGAGCACGAAGGCATTCGCACGGTCCACGTCCTTGAGGAAAGCGAGCATCTGGGTGGAATCGGCCAGCACGCCGTTCGTCTCGATCAAGGGGCAGACGTTTTTGTCCTTTGCGTCGTCGAGCATCTGCTGGTAGAGCGCGGCGGCGGCACCCAGATCGACCGGATGGTCCGGATTGGGCGTGTCCTCGATCATGACGCGGATGTAGGGCGTTCCGATCGCCTGCGCGAGGTCGATGTAGGCGCGCGCCTCACGCAGCGCGGCGTCGGCGTCGCCCGAGAGGTTGGCGCCGCTCGTCAGGCAGGGAATCGTCAAGTTGACCCGCGCGAGGGTTTCGAGCGTCTCGGCGCGGCGTTCGGGCAAAAAGGGCGTGTTCTTGGGGGCATAGATCTCGTCGCGGATGCCGCGGATCTCGATGCCCTGCATACCGAGGTCCTTTGCGGTCGAAAATATCTCTTGCCATGACCAGTCAGGGCAGCCGATGGTCGAAAAACAAAGCTTCATAGCATGCGTCCTTTCCTTCTGAAGCCGATCCGCAGTCTCCGACTTCAAACGTGAACTGATGGTTGGAATCCGCTGGCGGAACCCGAGGGAGTTCCCTTGTGGGTGATTGATAACGCCAATCAAAGGCTAAACTTTGTTCAGGCGAAAATGGGATGATCCTTATGGTACGCGGGCGATTGATAATCGCCCCTACATCCCGATAACCTTGTTTGTGCGCCTGTAGGGGCGATTATCAATGCGAATCAAGGGTTGGAACCCGCCACCCGAAAACAGGTTATCAAATCCGCTGTCGAAACGAGTTGGGGTTTCCCAAGCGGGCGATTGATAATCGCCCCTACACCCCGTAAGCCTTGTTTGTGCGCCTGTAGGGGCGATTATCAATCGCCCGTTGCAG
>JAVBLF010000108.1:0-16493 GCA_031553675.1 Eubacteriales bacterium
AACAAGGCTATCGGGATGTAGGGGCGATTATCAATCGCCCGCGTATCATAAGGATCATCCCATTTTTGCCTGAACAAAGTTCAACCCTTGATTGGCGTTGATAATCGCCCCTACAGGCGCATAAACAAGGCTATCGGGATGTAGGGGCGATTATCAATCGCCCGCGTACCATAAGGATCATCCCATTTTTGCCTGAACAAAGTTCAACCCTTGATTCGCATTAACAATCGCCCGCGAACCAGTGGGATCATCCCACTTTTGCTTGAACAAAGCTCAACCCTTGATTTGCGCTGACAGTGTCTGCGAAGTGGAAAGGAGACTTTTTATGCGATATCTCATCGGCGTTGACATTGGAACGTCGGGAACGAAAACAGTACTCTTCGACGAAAACGGCGCGGTGCAAGCTTCGGCCGGCCGCGAATACCCGCTTTATCAGCCGCAAAACGGCTGGGCGGAGCAGCATCCCGAGGATTGGTGGCGCGCCACCGTCGAGACGATCCGCGAAGTCGTCGCGAAAAGCGGCGTCAATGCGGCGTCGATCGCCGGAATCGGTCTGGCCGGGCAGATGCACGGACTCGTGATGCTCGACGAAAGCGGCGAGGTGATCCGCCCTTCGATCCTCTGGTGCGACGGCCGCACGACGAAAGAATGCGCCGAGATCACCGAGACGATCGGCGCGAACAAACTGATCGCGATCACGGCCAATCCGGCGCTGGCGGGCTTTACGGCGGGCAAAATCCTCTGGGTGCGTCGCCACGAGCCGGAGAACTACGCCCGCTGCCGCCACATCCTTTTGCCCAAGGACTACATCCGCTTCAAGCTGACTGGCGTCTTTGCGACCGAGGTTTCGGACGCGTCGGGCATGAACCTGCTCGACGTGCCGAAGCGCCAATGGTCGGATGAAGTGATGCAGGCACTCGGCCTGGAGCGCGATTGGTTCGCCGAGATGTATGAGTCGGCCGACGTGACCGGCGGCGTGACGAAAGCCGTCGCCGACCTGACCGGCCTGCGAGAGGGGACGATCGTCGTCGGCGGTGCTGGCGACAACGCGGCCGCCGCGATCGGCACCGGCGTCGTCGAGGCGGGCAAGGCCTTCACGACGATCGGTACTTCGGGCGTGATCTTCGCGCACATGGACGAAGTTGCGATCGATCCCAAAGGGCGCGTCCATACCTTCTGTTCGGCGGTGCCGGGCGCGTGGACGGTCATGAGCTGCACGCTGGCCGCCGGACTCTCGCTCAAATGGTTCCGCGACACCTTTTGTGCGGCCGAAATGGCTGCGGCGGAGGGGATGGGCGTCGATCCCTATCTGCTGATGAACGAGCAGATCGATCGCGTGCCGATCGGCGCGAACAAGCTGATCTACCTGCCTTACCTCATGGGCGAGCGCTCGCCGATCCTGAATGAAAACGCGCGCGGCGTCTTTTTCGGGCTGTCGGCCATGCACACCCGCTTTGACATGATGCGCGCCGTGATGGAGGGCGTCACCTACTCGCTGCGCCACTGCCTCGACGTGTTGACCGAAATGGGCCTCGCACCCGCCCGCATGATGGCGTGCGGCGGCGGTGCGGCCAGTCCGGTTTGGCGCGGCATGATGGCCGATCTCTTCGGCTGCGACGTCGTGACGGTCGCGTCCAAGGAAGGGCCTGCGCTCGGCGTGGCGCTTCTGGCGGGCGTCGGCGCGGGCGTCTACGGCAGCGTGCAGGAAGCCTGCCGTAAGACGATCGCCGAAAACACCCTCGCGCAAACCGACGCGGACCGACGCGCCCAGTACGAGCCTTTTTACCGGGTCTACCGCGGGCTCTATCCGGCGCTGGCCGATTCGTTCGGCGCGTTGTCGGCGATCTGAGGCGATGCACATCAACGCAAAAGTGGCCATCTTCACGATGACCACTTTTTTGTCGGGCGAATATCGCTTACAAGAACAAAGCGACGGCGCAATAGACGAGCAAGCCCGCGAGTATGGCGTTGATCAGGCGGGCGTGCTGGTTGAAGGTGCGTTTGAAGAGCGTGCCGAAGAACGCCCAGGACGTCACGGCGCAGAGGCAAACGATCCCCAAGAAAAGGGCATACATGGCGAGCACCGGTGCGCTTGGATGCAGGGGGATGAGATAGACCGTCATGACGGTGATCGCGCAGAGGTAGAGTTTCGGGTTGATGAAGCTCATGCCGAATCCGACCCAATAGGGGTTTTTCATGGGCTTGCTTTCACCGTCTTCCGAAAGGGGCTTAGCCATCAGCGTCTTGACCGCCAGATACACCATGTAGGCGGCGCCGACGATCTTCAAAGGCCATTGCAAGACAGGCATCCACGCGAGGAGTGCCGCATCGAAGAGGCCGGTGAAGAACATGATCAGCGTGAAGGCCGTCGCGATGCCGAAGGTTAGCTTACGGGCGGTCTTCATCCCGTATTGGTGGGCGGTCGTCATCGACAGCAGGTTGTTGGGGCCGGGGGTAAAGCTGGCGATCAGCACGAAAGACAAAAAGGGGGCGAGTGCGGGCAGCGGCATGGAAGACTCCTTTATCTACGCGGCGAACAAGCATATGCATTCATCATAATTCGATCGCATTCCGCCGTCAAGCAATTGATCGTAAGGGGATGCAATTTCACGATTAGGAAAATTGAAATTTTGCAAGTGAGGATGCATAACTTGCAAATCTCTCGAATCAAGCGGTTTTTTTTACGGAATCTGAACGGATCGTCAATCAAATGCCGTTGGCACTGCCTTTTTCGATGGCAGTAATTCGGATTTGTACTTTGAAAGGATGAGGCAGTGCCCAGATTTTCCATACCGCCGCATCGCAAATTCTTTACAAAACGCAGATTTCAGTGTAAAATAAAAATGGTTACACATCTATATCTTCCCATCGGACACGTCGTTCGACATCAAATCGGAGGTGTTTTCAATGGAAAAACGGGAATCCTTAGGCTCTCGGCTCGGATTTATTCTACTTTCAGCCGGCTGTGCCATCGGTCTCGGTAACGTCTGGCGCTTCCCCTACATCACGGGGCAGTACGGCGGCGCAATCTTCGTTCTTCTCTACTTCTTTTTCCTTGTGGGCTTTGGCCTTCCCATCATGGCGATGGAGTTCGCGGTTGGCCGCGCGAGCCGCAAGTCCATCGCGACGAGCTTTCAAGACCTCGAACCCAAGGGAACGAAGTGGCACCTGTTCAGCTACCTCGGCATGGCGGGCAACTACCTGCTCATGATGTTCTACACCTCGATCTCGGGCTGGATGTACGCTTACCTATTTAAAATGGCCAAAGGCGATTTCGTCGGCATGACGCCCGATGAAGTTGGCGCGGCGTTCGGCGGACTGGCTGGAAGCGCGCCGCAAACGGTGGGCTGGATGATCTTCGCAGTCGTGCTCGGCTTTGCGATCGTCGCGATCGGCCTCCAAGCTGGCGTTGAACGCATTACGAAAGTCATGATGAGCTTCCTTTTCGTCATCATGATCATTCTCGTTGTCCGCGCTGTCACGCTGCCGGGTGCCATCGAAGGCATTAAGTTCTACCTGCTGCCCGACACCGCGCGTCTCCATGCCGCCGGAGGATGGGGATCAGCGATCTTCGCCGCCATGGGCCAGGCCTTCTTCACGCTCAGCATCGGCATGGGCTCCATGCAGATCTTCGGCTCCTACATCGGCAAAGAACGCAAGCTTCTCGGCGAATCGCTCAACATTACGATACTCGATACGACCGTCGCTGTTATGTCGGGCTTCATCATCTTCCCGTCGGCCTTCGCGTTCGGCATCGAGCCCGGCCAGGGTCCTGGCCTCGTCTTCGTCACACTGCCCAACATCTTCAACAATATGCCGGCGGGTCGACTCTTCGGCGTTCTTTTCTTCATCTTCATGTGCTTTGCCGCGCTGTCCACGGTCATCGCTGTTTTCGAAAACATCATCGCGTTTGCGATGGATCTGTGGGGCTGGTCGCGTCGGAAAGCATGCGCTTTCAACCTGATCGCCGTCATCCTGCTCGCGCTCCCTGCGGCTTTGGGCTTCAACGCTTGGAGCTTCATCCAGCCGCTCGGCGAAGGCAGTGCAATCATCGACCTCGAAGACTTCATCGTCTCGCAGAACATTCTGCCGATCGGCGCGATGATCTACACGCTCTTCTGCGTGACCCGCTACGGCTGGGGCTGGGATAAGTTCATCGCGGAAGTCAACACCGGCGAGGGCCTCGCCTTCTCGCCGAAGCTCCGCGTCTACGTCACCTACATCCTGCCGATCATCATCATCTTCGCGCTCGTCTTGGGCTATATCCAGAAATTCGCCGGCTGATCACTGGCGAACGAGGACACACGGAACCACTGCCGGAGCCGCTTTCGTCGCGGCTCCTTTTTTGCGTCTCGTGAAATGCATAAGATTACAATTAATAACACATGAGCAAGAACAATTCCCTCTTGCAAAATACTTTGCCCATATCGGGAAAGCGCGTGTTTGGGGAATTCTGCGCGCGTCGAGGACAGAAAATTCCCCATGGATAGGGACGCATCGCAGTGTATACGAACAATTTTCCGGTTGATCTTTCTTTATGTGCCGACTATAATGAATCATCGTGGTTTCGCGCCAGACGGCGCGATTCGCTGCACCCCCAACAGGTTGTGAAATGCATATTTGGCAGGAGCCAAAAGAGGAGGAGTACTGTTCTATGAAAAAGGTCCTTTGCATCATTCTCTCGCTGTTGATGATGGCGTCGGTCTTTGCGGGCTGCCGCGCGCAAGAACCCGCTGCCCCCGCCGAACCCGACAAAGCTGCGGAAGCCGCTCCCGCGGAAGAACCCGCCGCAGAGCCGGCCGAAGCCCCCGCCGAAGGCGAAGCCCCCGCTGAGCCGGAAGCCAACGCCGAACCCGTCGCCGAAGGCGAAGCCGCTCCGACCGGCGACTACAAGATCGCCATCATGACCGGCACGGTTTCGCAGGGCGAAGAAGAGTTCCGCGCGGCGGAGCAGATGAAAGCCAAATACGGCGACATGATCGTCACCGCGACCTACCCCGACAACTTCACCTCCGAGCAGGAACAGATGATCTCGCAGGTCGTCTCGCTGGCCAGCACGGAAGGCGTCAAAGCCCTCATCTACTGCCAGGCCGTTCCCGGCGCCACCGCCGCCATCGAAAAGGCGCGCGAAGTCAACCCGGATCTGCTCGTGATCGCGGGCGTTCCGGCCGAAGAACCGGCTGTCATCTCGCCGGCTGCCGACGTCATCCTCCAGGCTGACGAACTCGCGATGGGCAACACCATCATCGCGCAGGCCAAGGCGATGGGCGCCAAGACCTTCGTCCACTATTCCTTCCCGCGCCACATGAGCTACCCGCTCCTGAGCGCCCGCCGCGACCTGATGAAGATCGCCTGTGAAAAGGAAGGCATCGAATTCGTCGACGCGACCGCTCCCGACCCGACGGGCGATGCCGGCGTCCCCGGCGCCCAGAAGTTCATCCTCGAAGACGTGCCGCAGAAGGTCAAAGAATACGGCAAGGATACCGCCTTCTTCTCGACGAACTGCTCCATGCAGGAACCGCTGATCGCTTCTGTCTTTAAGGAAGGCGCTCTCTTCCCGCAACAGTGCTGCCCCTCGCCCTACCACGGCTATCCGGCAGCCCTCGGCATCGAGATCCCCGAAGACAAGCAGGGCGACGTCGCCTTCATGACCGACGCGATCAAGACCAAAGCCGCTGAAGCGGGCATGACGGGCCGCGCCTCGACTTGGCCGGTTCCGATCAACATGCTGATGGTTGAGACAGGCACCGAGTACGCCATCGCCTACCTCGAAGGCAAGACGAACGGCAAGAATGACAAAGCCAAGCTCGAAGAGATCATGGGCCAGGTCGCTCCTGCCAAGATGACCGTCACGACCTACGACCAGGACGGCGTCAAGGCTGACAACTTCTACATGCTGCTCTGCGACTTCTTGACTTTCTAATCCCATCTTCTCGGATCCAAACCTTGAATTGCACACAAAAGCGGTTGCGGCGTCGTGATGACGCCGCAACCGATGTAATGTGGCGTTGTGGCAGAGCGGCGATGCGGCGATGCGACAGATTTCGCGTGGAACGGCGCGCGGAAATGCACAGGAAAGGGTGAAACGCAATTGAGCGACACCGACTATGTACTGAAAATGAATCAAATCGGCAAGGTGTACGGGAGCAACCGCGTGCTCAAAGGGGTATCGCTTGCCGTCAAACCCGGTGAAATTCACGCCCTGTTGGGCGAGAACGGCGCCGGTAAATCGACGCTGATGAACATCCTCTTTGGCATGGGCGTCATCCATGCCACGGGCGGCTTTGAGGGCAGCGTCGAAATAGCGGGTCAGCCGGTTCACATCAAAGAACCGCGCGAGGCCATGAATTACGGCATCGGCATGGTCCACCAGGAATTCATGCTGATTCCGGGCTTTACTGTGACGGAAAACATTAAGGTCGGGCGCGAGATCTGCAAGAAAAATATCGTCAGTGCCGTCTTCGGAAAGGCGATGGAGACACTCGATCGCTCCGCGATGGATGCCGACGCGCGAAAGGCGCTCAAGACGGTCGGCTTGAACATCGAGGAGTATACCAAAATCGAGGGCCTGCCCGTCGGACACATGCAGTTCATCGAGATCGCGCGCGAAATCGACAAAAAAGGCATCAAGCTGCTGGTCTTCGACGAGCCGACCGCCGTTTTGACCGAGAGCGAGGCCGAGCAATTGCTCAACGCCATGCGTTCGCTCGCCAAGAGCGGCATCGCGATCATCTTCATCACCCACCGCCTCAGCGAAGTCATGGCGGTGGCCGACGAGATCACCGTGCTGCGCGACGGCGAGAGCGTCTACGACTGCCACAAGGCGGACACGACCGTCGAAGAGCTGGCCCAGGTCATGATCGGTCGCCAGGTGACGCGCATGGTCGGCGGCGGTGAAAACCGCAATTTTTCTGGCGCGAAGGAAGCGCTCGTGCTCAAGGACTTCTACGTCGATATGCCGGGCGAACAGGTCAAGGGCGTCGATATGGTCGTCCGCGACGGCGAGATCTTCGGCATCGGCGGCCTGGCCGGACAGGGCAAGATGGGCATCCCGAACGGCATCATGAACCTGTTCGAAGCGGCAGGCGAAGTGACGGTCTACGGAAAGAAACTGGCGCTCAACAAACTGGGCGCGGCGCTCAAGCTCGGCATCGCGAGCGTGTCCGAGGACAGGCGCGGCGTCGGCCTGATGCTCGACCAGTCGATCGAAAGCAACATTTGCTTTTCGGCCATGCAGGTCCACGGCGATTTCTTGCACTTCGGACCGATCGCGCAAAAAAACGCGAAAGCCATCCGCGGCTTGGCCAACCAAATGATCACAGAGCTGGACATCCGCTGCGCGGGCCCGACCCAGCCGGTCGGCAGCCTTTCGGGCGGCAACCAGCAAAAGGTTTGTCTGTCGCGCGCCTTGGCGCTGCATCCCAAGATCCTGATCGTCGCGGAGCCGACGCGCGGCATCGACATCGGCGCGAAAGAACTCGTGCTCAAGATGCTCGTTCGCCTCAACCAGGAGCAGGGCATGACGGTCCTCATGGTGTCGAGCGAGCTCGTCGAACTGCGCTCGATCTGCGATCGAATCGCGATCGTTTCAGACGGGACCATCGTCGACGTCTTGCCGCCCGACGCCAGCGACGTCGATTTTGGCCTGGCGATGGGCGGGCATGCCAGGGATTCGAAAGGGGTTGAGAGCGCATGACGGATATCATGAGCAAGGTCAGAAAGGCGATCAACCGCTTTGGTCTGCCGCGCGTGATCATATTTGCATTCTTCATCACGCTTTGCATCTCGTCGGTCTTCCTGAATCTCAACACGGCCGACTTGCTCTCGAACACACTCGTCCGTTTCGGTGAATCGGGCATACTCGTTCTCGCCATGGTCACGGGCATCGCCTGCGGCATCGGCCTGAACTTCGGGATTTCGCTGGGCATCGTCGGCGGGCTCTTGGGGGCGCTCTTTTCCATCCAGATGCGTTTGTCCGGATGGGTGGGCTTCCTGGCCGCTGCGGTGATCGGCGTATCTTTCGCGATCGTTTTCGGCATCCTGTATGGCATGCTGCTCAACCGCGTTAAGGGATCGGAGATGACGGTCTGTACCTATGTGGGCTTTTCCGTCATTGCCGTCATGAACATCGGTTGGCTGCTCTTGCCCTTCAGCCACAATGCCATCCGCTTTGCGATCGGCCAGGGCGTCCGCAACACGGTCAGCCTGGACGATTTCTTCGGCAAAGTGCTCAACAACTTCTGGTCCTTCCACATCGGCGAGGTCGTGATTCCGACGGGATTGCTCCTCTTCTTGGGCCTGATGTGCTTTTTGCTCTTCCTGTTCATGCGCTCGAAGACCGGTATCGCCATGAGCGCCGTCGGCAACAACCCGACCTTTGCGAGAGCCAATGGCATCAGCGTCGACAAGATGCGCATCATCGGCACGGCGATCTCGACGGCGCTCGGCGCGCTGGGCATCATCGTCTACGCGCAGAGTTACGGTTTCTTGCAGTTCTACAACGCGCCGATGTTCATGTCCTTTGCCTGTGTCGCGGCCATCTTGATCGGCGGCGCGACGGTCACGCGCGCGAAAGTATCGAACGTTTTGATCGGAACATTCATGTTCCAGGGGCTATTGGCGCTGGGTTTGCCCGTCGCGAACAAGATCGCGTCGGAATCCAACCTTTCGGAGGTCATGCGCCTGATCGTGTCGAACGGCATCATCCTCTACGCGTTGACCAAGGCGAAAGGAGGCGAGGAACGTGAATAAGCGGACACAAGGCATCATCAACAAGCTACTCGACAGCAAAGTGACGATCCTGTTTGTCGTGCTTTGCATCGTCGGCGTGCTCGCCTCGGGGCAAACCCCCGGCTACATCATGAACCAGGTGACCCAGCGCATCGGGCGAAACGCCTTTCTTGTGCTGGCGCTCCTGATCCCGATCCTCAGCGGATTGGGGCTGAACTTCGGCATGGTCATCGGCGCGATGGCCGCGCAAATCGCGATTTTCTTCGCAGTCTACTACGGCTGGACGGGATTGCCGGGCTTCTTTTTCTGCCTGCTCATTTCGACGCCGCTGGCCATGATTTTTGGCTACCTCATCGGCAAGCTCTTCAACAGCATGCGCGGTTCGGAAATGATCGGCGGTTTAATCCTGGGTTACTTTTCCGACGGGATTTACCAGCTTTTCTTCCTCTTTTTGATCGGCACGCTCATTCCGCTCAAAAGCAAGCAGCTGATCATGTCGAACGGCGTGGGCGTCAAGAACACGATCGACCTCAAAGGCTCGCTCCGCTACGTGCTCGACGACATCCCAGGGCTGACGATGCTGCGCGTGATCGAATTCGCGTTTTACCTCGCGTTGGTGTTGATCGCGATCTACGTGATCTACCATCTCGCGACGAAAAAACCCCTGCCTTGGAAACGCGTCGCGATCGCCGCGGGCATGGCGATTCTCGTCTTCGCGCTGACCTTCGTGCCGGGCATTGAGAAGATGCTCTCGGGCGCGCACATCGCCAAAGCGAGCATGCTCACCCTCGTGGAGGTCTGCTTCTACGCGACGCTGATCGCGCTGGCGGCCTTCGTCGCTTACAGGCTACTCAGCAAAAAAGGCGTCGACTGGAAGCGCATCGCGATCATCGCGGGAAGCGCGGTCGTGGTCTATTTGCTCACCTACATCGCGCCGATCGAGAAGATGCTGCGCGCGACGACGATCTCGGTCGTGCCTTACCTTTGCATCGCGTTGCTCTGCGTGCTGAACATGCTTCTGTTGCGCACGCGTCTCGGGCAAAACATGCGCACGGTCGGCCAAAACATCGAGGTGGCGAAGTCGGCCGGTCTGAACGTCAACCGCATCCGCATCATCGCCATCATCATGTCGACGGTGCTGGCTGCATGGGGGCAGCTCATCGCGCTCCAAGGCATCGGTACGGTCGCCACCTATGGCAGCCACACCAATGTCAGCCTCTACGCCATCGCGGCGCTCCTGGTCGGCGGTGCTTCGATCCATAAAGCGACGAATAAACAGGCGATACTCGGCGTATTCCTATTCCACACACTCTTCGTCGTGTCGCCGCTCGCCGGCAAGCAACTCTTTAACGACGCGCAGATCGGTGAGTACTTCCGCGTATTTATCTGCTTCGGCGTCATCGCGCTTTCCCTGGCCATGCACGCCTGGAAGACGCAGATCAAGCCACGTTTTGGCAAACCCGCGGAAACCGAACCCGCGAAGGCGGCTTAAGCACAAAGCAACAAAAGAGCGCCTGTCGGGTCATATCCTGGCAGGCGCTCGTAGTGATTCAAAGGGAGGTATTTGATGATCAACGTACAAGTAGTTCGAGATGCCACGGTGATGAGCGCGCTGGCGGCCGATGTCATGGCAGCGGCGATCGTGCAGAACCCGAATGCCGTGCTGGGACTCGCGACCGGTTCGACGCCGGTGGGTGCCTATGCCAAACTGATCGAGAAGCACAAGAATGACGGCCTGAGCTTTGAGCGCGTGCGTTCGTATAACCTCGATGAATACGTGGGCTTGCACGGCAACGAGCCGCAAAGCTACCGCCGCTTCATGATGGAACACCTCTTCCAGCACGTCGACATCAAGAACGAGAACATCCACGTGCCAAACGGCGCAACCAACGACCACATCCGCGAATGCCAGCAGTATGACCAGAAGATCGAGGCCGACGGCGGCATCGACTTGCAGCTCCTAGGCATCGGCAACAACGGGCACATTGGCTTTAACGAGCCGGATGACCATTTCACGCTGGCGACGCACTACGTCGAGATCGACGAGAGCACGCGCGAAGCCAACTCCCGCTTTTTCAACAACATCGACGAAGTCCCCAAAGCCGCGTTGACCGTCGGCATGGGCGCCATCATGCGGGCGCGCGCCGTGCTTCTGATCGCTTCGGCGGGCAAAGCCGACATCGTCGAAAAGGCGATCTACGGCCCTGTGACCCCGCAGGTACCGGCCTCGATCCTCCAGGTGCACCCGAACGTGACGGTCGTCTACGTCAAGTAGGGGTACGCCTACTTTTTGAAAAAAGTAGGACAAAAACTTTCGCGCACCTGCGGTGCCCCCGAAAAAACCGCCACGATAAGGGCGGTTTTTTCGATCTGCTTTTCTTCAGGATCCCGAGGGTGCGATGGTTGGTCATCTGAGTGTGGTCGGATTTTGCCGAAGCGATACTTCCCAATAGGGATTCTCAAGGGGCTTGCTCCTTGAGCGGGGCGAGGGGCAGAGCCTCTCGATCAAAGGGCCTCAATGCAGATCCCACGCGATTTTGTCTCCGTTGCGCAGGGGGACGTCGGCGGCGATGGCATTGCTTTCCGAACCGTTGACGGTGAGGTTCCAGCGTTTGTCGCCGGTCGCTGGGATGCCTTCGATCGATGTGACCTGGCCTTTGTCGTCGGCGACGGCCTTGGCGGACTGGCTGGCCATGGCGTCGAGGAGCGAGGTGCCGTCGGGGACATTGAGCATGTAGTCGATGACGGTACCTGTGCCGTTGTCGGTCGAGACGCGCATGCTGACCGACACGATGACGGGGGTGGGTTCGGGTGTGGGGGCGGGAGCGGAGGGTGCGCAGGCCGCAAACAGGCAGACGAGCGCTGCGGAAGCAAAAGTAAAAAAGCGTTTCATGCGTGACCTCGTTTGTCATTCGTAAGTGTGCGTTCCGATCATACGGTATTTTGGCCTATGATGCAAGACTCACTGCCGTTCGATTTCGCCGCAGCCGATGCGCGCGCCGGAATTGCCGGCGGGCTGTGAGTGGTAGTCGTCGGCGTTGGCGTGGATGATCACGGTGCGGCCCACGACGTCGCGCGGGAGAAAACGATCGGTGTAGGTGCGGGCGAACGCTTCGCCGCGCTGGGAGGTGAGGAGAGCGGGAAGGTCGCCTGCGTGCATGGGATGAGGCTGTCGGCGGGGATTGAAGTGACCGCCTGCGTTTGCGAAGGCATTCATGCTGCTGCCGCTGCCGCAAACCTGGCCTTCATGGACGTGCATGGCGAAAAACCCCGATGGATTGTCTTCGACGGGCAAACCGTTGAGACGCACGGTGACGAGCGTCCCGTTGCGCCACGGGGTAAACTCGACGCTTCCGCGCAAAAGGGGAGCGGCATCGCTTCCTCGGATTTGGGCGATGGCGCCGCCTTGGTGGAGGGGTGGCGGGGGCGGTGGCATGGGTGGCCAAGGGCCTGGTGGAGGAGGCGGGGGTGGTGGCATAGGGGGACGAGGGCCGGGTGGGGGAGGTGGAGGTGGCGGCATGGGAGGCCGTGGGCCGGGTGGGGGCGACGGAGGTGGCGGCATGGGGGGCCATGGGCCTGGTGGGGGCGGCATGAGCGGCGGCAATGCAGGCGGGGGCGGCGGCATCGAGGGGCGCATGGGCGGCATACGCTCCGATTCGCTGCTTTCGCTGCCGGTGGTGTACGGGTTGAGGGGATCGTCGGGCGTCCAATCCGCCATTGGGCATCATCCTTTCGTCAGCTCAAAGGAAGTTGAGAGCTATAACGAAATGTATGTGCCATCGCTTGGCCGCTATACCCTGTTAAAGCCATCAAAAAAGTGGCCAATCTGGCCACTTTGCGTTCGGTGAAGTTCTCGCGTGTCTTGCCGGAGTCGGGGAGCGCTAGATGCGGGCGACGCCCGATTTGCGCGCGGCTTCGGCGACAGCTTTGGCGACGGCGGGGCCGACGCGTTCGTCAAAAGCGGCGGGGATGATGCATTCGGCGGAAAGTTCGTCGTCGGCGATCAGGTTGGCGAGGGCATAGGCGGCGGCGATCTTCATCTCGTCGTTGATGTCGCTGGCGCGGACATCGAGCGCACCGCGGAAGATGCCCGGGAAGGCGAGCACGTTGTTGATCTGGTTAGGGAAGTCGCTGCGCCCTGTGCCGACGACCGAAGCGCCTGCTTCTTTGGCGAGGTCGGGCATGATTTCGGGAACGGGGTTGGCCATCGGGAAGAGGATGGGATGGGGGGCCATGGTGCGCACCATGTCGGGCGTGACGGTGCCGGGGGCGGACACGCCAATGAAGACGTCGGCGCCTTGGAGGGCTTCTGCGATCGTGCCCTTGACCATTTTCTTGTTCGTGATTTTGGCCATCTCGGTCTTTTCGGAGTTGAGACCCTCGCGGCCTTCGTAGATGGCGCCCTTGCTGTCGCACATGACGACGTCCTCAAGGCCGAGCGCGATCAGCAGCTTGATGATCGCGATGCCGGCTGCGCCTGCACCGCTCGTGACGACGCGGATCTCGCCGAGTTTGCGTCCGGTGAGCTTCAGTGCGTTCATCATGGCGGCGAGCACGACGACGGCTGTGCCGTGCTGGTCGTCGTGGAAGATCGGGATGTCGCAGGTCTGTTTGAGCTTGCGCTCGATCTCAAAGCAGCGGGGCGCTGCGATGTCTTCAAGGTTGATGCCGCCGAAGCTTCCGGCGAGCAGGGTGACGGTTTTGACGATCGCATCGACGTCGTGCGTCCGGACGCAAAGGGGAATGGCATCGACATTGCCAAAGGCTTTGAATAGCACGCATTTGCCTTCCATGACGGGCATACCGGCTTCGGGGCCGATGTCGCCCAGGCCGAGGACGGCGGTGCCATCGGTGACGACGGCGACGAGGTTGCCGCGTCCGGTCAAAGTATAGCTCTTGTCGATGTCCTTTTGGATTTCGAGACAGGGTGCCGCAACGCCAGGCGTGTACGCAACCGACAGATCTTCTTTGGTTTTGACCGTCATTTTGGGTACGATGTCGAGTTTTCCTTTCCACTCGGCGTGCTTTTCGAGAGCGATTTTGGCGTAATCCATGACCATACCTCCTGCAAAAATATATCGGCGCGCAGATGCGTTTGCCGTCAGGGTGTTATCGCTTTGGGTCTGGTTTGCCTAGAGCAGGCGCGTGCGGGACCTCGAGAGTGTGAAATGTTTCACACCGCTTCACTTGCATCATACCACTTGCACGTCGATGTGGATAGGGGGTTTGTTTGCCTGAAAAAAACCGAAAACGACGCTTGACAAGATACGCGTCTAGCCTTTATAATTGATGAGGTTCGACACCTGCGGGACACGCAGAAAACAAGCGGTCATGGCGGAACTGGCAGACGCGCACGTTTGAGGGGCGTGTGGGCAACCATCCGGGTTCAAGTCCCGGTGACCGCACCATACAAGAGGCATTTCGGAAAACACCGGAAGCCTCTTTTTTTGTGCATGGAGCGTTTGGGGAGAGTTTCGTAATCGGGTCGGTTTGGCCCTGATGCAAAAAAGCGGCCAGCGCGTCCGCACGGGGCGGGCGGCTGGCTGTCGAGGTCAAACGTATTTCTGCATGTGCTTGAGAGCGCTCTTTTCGAGCCTGGACACCTGTGCCTGTGAAATACCTATTTGACGTAACGTAATGCTTTGATTTTTCTGATTGAATCCGGCCAGGTAAGACTGGCCGATTTTCAGAAAAATTTCGAGCTTTACATCGTGAGGGTCATCGGTCTTGTGGACGACGATTCTGTCCAAAAGTACGGTGGAGAGTTCGCTCGAGTAGACGCCTGTCCATTCGCGTTCCAGCGCGGCTTTCAATTGCTGCATCTGTGCGTCTGCGTTTTTTGTGCCCTGCCATTCGCTTTCAATCTCTTGCATGGATTGTTCGACCTGCGCGAGCGTCGTGTTGAGCGCTGCATTTCGTTCGGCAAATTCCGCGTTCGAGATGTGGCCTTCAATGCTCAGTTCGAGCAGTTTGTCTTTTTTCTTTTTGAGGGTCGATGCTTCGCCCTGTAGTTTCGCCATTTCCTTCTTGAAATCGCGTGCTTCGAGATTGTCGGAATAAAAGCGCAAAAGTTCTTGTATGATTTCTTCCTTGTTGTCGAAAATCTCGCGGAAGATTTGCTCCATGATTCGATCCAGTTCGGAAGAATAAATCGTCGGGCTGTTGCATCCTTCCGATCGTCCCTTGAGGCGGTACATTTTGCAGTTCCAGACTTCCTTGTCGCCGCGCTTGCTTTTGTAGACGTGGCGATGGAAGCTGGTTCCGTGTTCGGCGCAAAAGAGCTTCCCGCTGTACGAATAGCGATTTTGATAGGCAGCGCCATGCTCCTTGAACCGCTTTCCGCGTTCGTGAAGCAGAGCGTTGGCCGTATCCCAAGTTTCTTCGCTAACGATGGCGGGGATATTTTCGTCTTTATGCGTGATCCATTGCTCCTGATCGACTCGGATTTTTCGTTTGTCGCGGTAGTCGGCCGAAGTGTATTTGCCGCCGCAATAAAACCCTTTGTATTTTGGGTTCATGATGATGTGGTGCAAGGTGCTGTACGAATACATTTTGCCGGAAGAATCGAGGTATCCTTCCTTTTCGAGATCGCGAGCGATCCGACGCAATCCATGTTTTCCTTCGTTATACAATTCGAACACTTTGCGAACGAAGATGGCTTCGCTTTCGACGATCGTCAGTTTGCCATCTTCTTTTTTGTATCCGATCGTATTGTCCTGGCCCAAAACTTTTCCACTCTCGATGGCGCGCTTAAACCCGAAACGGACACGCTCAGAGAGCTTTCGGACTTCATCCTGCGCGATGCTTGCCATGATCGTCAAGCGCAATTCGGAATCCGGCAGAAGTGTGTTGATGTTGTCGGACTGAAAAAAAACGCCGACTCCATGTTGCAGCAACATCTGCGTGTATTGAATGCTATCGAGCGTATTGCGCGAAAAACGGCTGATTTCTTTGGTGATGATCAAATCAAATTTGTTTCTTTGCGCGTCCTCCATCATGCGGAGAAAATTTGTCCTTTTCTCGACACTGGTTCCGCTCATGCCTTCATCGATGTAGCGATCGACCAGCGTCCAGTTTGGGTTCTTTGTGATGTAGTCTTCGTAATAGTTGACTTGATTCTCCAAAGAATTCAACTGCGCATCTTTGTCGGTCGATACGCGCGCATAATACACCAGACGCATCGGCAAATCAAAAATCGTCTTGCCGCTTTCCAGCTGTTGTCGAACCGCAATTCTGTCCATCGTTCTCACCTATTAATGCATTTCGTTACACGATATTATATAGTGAGAATGATGGAGTGTCAACCTTCGCAACAACTCTGTTTCTGTGCGGAGAAACAAGGGCTCTGAAATGGCGCCGCTCTCATACATGCGTCGGTTCAGTAGCCGCTGGATTTCGATTTTTGTGGTCGCTTCGTTTTCCATCCTACCAGTCCCATCCCGTTTTTGTTGAGTATCGACTGCTTAGATCGCTTTCATACAGAGGTTTTTGCGGTACGCAATCGTTAGATTGGCTTTGGTGTTCGACGAATTGGCGATCAAAACGGGACAGCGGTTGAACCACGGGCCCGTCAGGCTTGGCTCGTCGTGGAGCGGCGTTAGAGGATGTTTCGGTTTCCGGCCACGCGCAGCGCGTCGTGGATGACGCTCCTGACGCTGCGGTAGACGGCTTCGCGCGCGCCGTCGAGGTCGTCGGGGTTTTGTGCGAGCGCGTTTTCGTAGGCCTGGCGGATCTCGGTGCCGACGTTGATCTTCGCGATCCCG
>JAVBLF010000028.1:0-8488 GCA_031553675.1 Eubacteriales bacterium
CGAACCGCGGCGGCCATCGTGCAGCTCCAGCAGGAGGGTGCCGATCTGATCGCCGTGACAGGGGGGATGAGCGTCGATCCGGACGATCGGACGCCCGCTGCCATTCGCCGCGCCGGAACTGAGATCGTTACCTATGGCGCGCCCGCCTTGCCGGGAGCGATGTTTTTGCTCGGCTACCTCGGCGAAACGCCCGTCGTCGGCTTGCCGGGTTGCGTCATGTACCACAAAGTGAGCATTTTCGACTTAATCGTGCCGCGCATCCTCGCGGGAGAACGCCCGACACGCGCCGACATCAAACGGCTGGCATTGGGCGGTCAGTGCCGCAATTGCAGCGATTGCCATTTCCCGAATTGCAGCTTCGGCAAGGGCTAAACCGATGCGTCGTCTGCCCTTTATGGACAATCTCCGTAGCATCGCCGTGTTGATGCTCTTTCCCTATCACACCTGCATGGTGTACAACGGCTTCGAGAGTTTTTACGTCAAGGACGGCGTCGTGCCCGCTTTCAGCGCTTTCATCGCGTTTTGCCATCCTGTCTATATGCAGTTGATGTTCGCACTGGCGGGCGTGAGCGCCTCGTATGCCCTCGAACGGCGCTCGCTGGGGGCATACGCGTTGGAGCGGGTGAAGCGCGTTTTGGTGCCGCTGATCGTCGGTCTGCTTTTGATCGTACCCATGCAGACTTATTACGCGGAACGCTTTCACAACGGCTACACGGGGGGCTACTTGGCGCAGTATGCGAAGTTTTTCACGCCGGGGCCCGATTGGTCGGGTTATCACGGCGGCTTTACCCCGGGTCATTTGTGGTTTCTCGCCTATCTATTTGTCATCTCGATCGCGGCCATTCCGCTCATCGTCGTGGGGCGAAAACGCGCCGCGCAACCTTCGTCCCCCGCATGGACGCTGCCCAAACTCTTTGCGCTCGCCATCATTCCTTTGCTCATGCAGCCGATCGCCGATATCGGCGGAAAGAGCCTGGGAGAGTTTTTCGCGTTTTTTCTTCTGGGATACTTCGTCTTGTCGCGCGGTGCCGTGCAGCGTTTGCTAGCAAACATAAGTTTGTTTTTGACGATCTGTGCGTGTCTGCTCGCATGTCTCAATGTGGTCTTTGTATTGCGTGGCAGCGTCGGCCATTGGGGCCTTTGGTTTGACGCATACGCAGAATGGTTGAGTTGGGTAGGGGTTTTGGCGCTCGTCGGACTCGGGCGTCGCCACCTCAATCGCGAATCGGCAATCGGCCGCTATTTGGCGCGCGCCTCGTTTCCCATCTATGTATTCCATCAATCCTTCGTCGTGATGGCCGCCTATTATGCGTTGTCGTTGACCGCCGCAACCGCGCTCCAGGTGGCGTTCATTCTGGTGATCAGCTTCGTTTTGACGATCGCTGCCTATGAAATCGCAAGCCGCCACCGCGTGGCGCGCATTTTGTTCGGCATCAAGTAACGGCGAAAAGGGCTTGGAAACGAGAGGGAAGCATGCTAGAATGGAGCCATATAAGTATTCGCTAAAGACAGCTTTAACGAAGTGTTTAGGAGGTATGACGATGGGAGAGAGCTACCAAAACGAACGCGATCAAAAAGCCATCGAGCAGACCCGCGCGTTGTTGCGCGAGCTTCCGCCTTTTTGCGGCGTGTTTTTGCGCGGCATCGAAAGCACGACGAGCGCTCTGACGCGCCGCGCGTATGCGTCCGATCTCAACACCTTCTTCCGCTTTCTCTGTACAGAAACCGCGGAATTCGCCGACCAAAATCCGCGCGATTTTAAGCTGTCCTCACTTGAATGCGTCCAATCGGAACAAATCGAAGAATATCTGTCCTATCTTGGATACTACGTGGACGATCAGACGCTGCACGTGCAGCAGAATCGCGACAAAGCAAAGGCGCGCAAGCTGTCATCCTTGCGCGCGCTCTACAAGTATTTCTGTAAAAAAAAGAAATTAAAAGCCAACGTCGCTGCGCTGGTCGATCCGCCGAAGCTACACGACAAAGCGATCGTGCGTTTGGAAACGGACGAGGCCGCGAAGCTGATCGACGGCGTGGAAGGCGGGCACGGCCTGAGCAAGCAGCAAAAGCGCTACCACAGCAAGACACAGTGGCGCGACGCGGCAATCCTGGCGATGTTTCTGGGGACGGGGATCCGCGTGAGCGAACTGGTGGGGCTGAATCTCAGCGACATCGACGCGGAAACCCAAGCCTTTCGCGTCACGCGCAAAGGCGGCGCCGAAGTGCAGCTCTACTATGGCGACGAAGTAGCCGAAGCGCTCCACGCGTTTTTGCAGCATCGCGCACTCGAGACGGCGCTAGACGGGCACGAGGATGCCCTGTTTTTGTCGATGCAGCAGCGGCGCATCACGACGCGCGCCGTGCAAAACCTGGTCAAGAAGTACGCCGACGCAGCGGTACCCCTCAAGCGAATATCACCGCACAAACTGCGGAGCACGTTTGGCACCATGCTCTACGAGGAAACGGGCGACATCTACCTCGTCGCGGACGTACTGGGCCACAGCGATGTCAACACGACGCGGAAGCATTACGCGGCACAATCCGACCAAAACCGTCGGCGAGCGGCGCGGGCGATCAAGCTGCGGGATGAATGATGCTGGAGCGCCTGCCGCGATCAGCCCTTCGCGATCGCTTCAACGTATGCATGCGGCATCATGGAACGCTCGACGACCTGATCGATTGTCATGCCTTGGTTGATGAGACGTTTCACGGCATCTTCCATGCGCTCGCCGACCTCGATGATGTGGCGATCTGGGTCGTACATGCGCACGACGCGTTGGCCCCAATCGTATTCTCTGACCGGATGCAGTAAACAGATGTCGGGCTTCTGCTCCAAGCGTTCGAGGAAGGTGTCGAGGTCGTCGGCCTCGAAGTAAAGCTCGAAGCAATGCGGCTGGAACACGATCGATTCCGGATCGAGTCCGGCCAGCCAATCAAAATCCTGTTGCAGCGCGAGCCCGCCATAAAACGAGAGGTTGCGGCCGAAATCGAATTCGACTTCGAGGCCGAAAAGGTCTTCGTAAAAAGCGCGGCTAATGGCGATGTCTTTGACAGCGATCAGTGATGATACGAATTTCATGGCGACTCCCCTTCCCTGCCCTTGGCAATCGCGGCGCGCGCGAGCGCGTCGCAGCGGTTGTTGCGTTCGTTGTCGCTGTGGCCTTTGACCTTGATAAACCTGACGGCATGGATGTCGCAAAGTTCCAGCAAGCGCTCCCAGAGATCGCGGTTCTCGACGTCTTTCTTCGTGCTGGTTTTCCAGCCGTTGCGCTGCCAGTTGTCGAGCCATTTTTGCTGAAAGGCGTTGCACAGATAAGCGCTGTCGGAATAAATCTGCACGCGGCACGGTTCCTTCAAGGCGGCGAGTCCTTCGATAGCGCCCATCAATTCCATGCGGTTGTTGGTGCTCAAGGCTTCGTATCCGGAAAGTTCTTTCTCCGCGCTGCCAAACCGAAGAATGGCGCCCCATCCGGCAGGGCCAGGATTGCCGGAACACGCGCCGTCAGTATAGATCTCGACTTCTTTCATGGCCTTAGTCGCGGTGATCGGCATTTTGAGTGGCAGCGGCCATGGCGTCGCATTTTTGTTTGCAAACGTGAACGGCATCGATCAGAGCCGCGCGAAAACCGCCCTGTTCGAGTGCGGCGACGGCTTCGATCGTCGTGCCGCCCGGTGAACATACGTTGTCTTTGAGTTGGCCGGGGTGCTGACCGGTTTCGAGCACCATACGCGCGGCGCCGAGAAGCGTTTGGGCGGCAAGTTCTTGCGCAAGCGCCCGCGGCAATCCTTCACGAACGCCCCCATCTGCCAGCGCTTCGATGAACAAAAATGCATAGGCAGGCCCGCTCCCACTCACGGCCGTACCCGCATCGATCAGCGTTTCCTCCATCCAGTAGACGCGGCCGATGCCAGAGAATAACGCCTCGGCAAAATCGCGTTCGAGCGGTTGAAAGTCGCTCGCCTTGCTGAGCATGCTGACGCCCTCAGAGACGAGTGCGGGCGTATTCGGCATGACGCGAAGGATGCGGCATATCCCGTCGGCGCAGTCACGCAAGGTTCTCGTCGCCACGCCGGCAGCGATCGAGATGACAGCTTTGTCGCGGAGGTCTTCGCCGAGTTCCCGAAGGATGCTCTGCACCTGATAGGGCTTGACGGCGATCAAGATAACGTCGGCAAAACGCGCAAGGTCGCGCAGCGAATCGGTGAGGACGAGGCCGGGAATCTTTTCCTTGGCGGCCTCCATCGCGGGGCGAAAGTGGTCGTATAAGGCAATTTCAGAAGGCTGAACGCAACCGCTTTGGCATGCGCCCAACAAGATCGCAGATCCCATATGTCCGATGCCGATGAATCCGAGTTTCAAACTGATCTCTCCCCTGCTGCGCTACGTGAATCCAAAGCGCAGTCGAAATTCTTTTCAACATCATACCAGTTTCTGCGCCAAGTTACAACGCGACAAAAGCTGCTTGACGAGCGCACCGACCTGTACTATAATAAAAAACGCGCGATGAAGCCACGAGTCTTCATCGTATCATAGGGGCATGGTGTAATGGTAACACGTGGGTCTCCAAAACCTTTGTTGAGGGTTCGAGTCCTTCTGCCCCTGCCACGTAAAGAACACTGGAACATCCTTGAAGGACATTCCAGTGTTCTTTTTTGTTTGCATGAGCACATCGCACGTTCCCTGATGCCCAATTCTTATTCCGTGGCCAACGATGAGGAGCGCTTCGAGCGACGTTCTCTGCTTCGAAACGAGGATTGTTGCAACCCCTTGCAAATCGGCCAGACATGCCGTATAATGTATTTGCTGTCTTGGGAATGTAGCTCAGTTGGTTAGAGCGCTACGTTCACATCGTAGAAGTCGTGGGTTCGAGTCCCTCCATTCCCACCATAGAAAAACCGCCTATCTCGAAGGATTGGGCGGTTTTTCTATGGTCGCAGTCGGCTTTCTTTGTGGCACATTACGCACTTAATCCATGTTGGGGGTGGGTCAAAAGGTGGGTCAAAGATGCAACAGACCGATTCAGAACTGTCCCTTAGACGAATCGCTTCCGCTACTTCCTCTCCATAAACCAGCGTGGGTCTTCGAAGTAAAGCCACTTTCTCTGCCCCATAATCATGCATTCGAAGCCTATCCCTATGCCGCCGGCCTTCGTCGAAGCCTTGGGCTTTACTTGCAGGACATCGTCAATTTCGTATTCGCGCCCATCCTCCCATGTGATGGCAAGTGGGCGCATAGCGCCCTCAAGAGAGAAGTTCACGCGTACTGCAACATAGGCTTTCTTCTCGTTCACGTATTCGATGTTCCGCATGTTATCGAACCTTCTTTCGCGGGAATGTTTGTTTGCACATAGTATAGCACCGCCATTTCAACGCGACAAGCGAACGGAACAAATATTCTCATCAAAAAAAGCGGGGCCGTGGCCCCGCTCTCCAAGTATAGGGATTCAAGCTACAAACGACGGCGCGCGCCCTACTGGTTCAGGCAAGCCACTTGGCTTACAGAGACGGGAAAAGAAGCGTGCGCAATCCTATTTCATATGACCGCCCCCTGCCCGCATTGGATTTGTCACTCAATCAGTCCCGGTTCGTCGCCTGTTTGATCATTTGGTTGCCGAGCACGGTCGCACCGGTGACGAGAACACCTTGTATGATGGCATCAATGAGGGTCATGCCGCTGTCCGGGCGGAGCGAAAGCGCAATGCAACCAGCCACGCCGAGAACCAGCAGAACGAAAGGAATCGTCCAGTCGGGAACTTTCGGGGTCTGCTTGAGAAGCGCCCCGATGATATAGAGCACCGGGATCATGACCAAGCAATTTTCGAGCACGTAATTCAAAAAATCCATATTTGCCTCCTGCTATTGCAATTTTGGGGCAGAAATCGAAATAGACAGGGCGCGCGACCCTGCTTGTTTCGATCCGCGCTACTTCTCCAGGCCATCCAGCCGTTTATGCGCCTGTTTCGCCGACTCTTCGACGCGCGTGACGCGTTCGGTCAGCGCGTCGAACTCCTTTTTTTGCGCACGCTGCTCGACGCGGATCTCGTCCACACCGCGCTTGATGTACTCCACATCAGTGCGCAGCAAAGCGTCGGCCGACGCTTCCGTCTGCGTCTGGCTCTTCTGCGTGCGCGCGAAGCCCAGCCAACCAAGCAAAACGCCGCTCAAGGCGGCGACGACGCTGACGATAGCACCCCACTCGTTCATTCCTCTTCACCCCTACTGATAGATTTTTCGAAACTTTGTTGCGACGATGATCGGCCGACACCATTCGCGCTGGAAGGGCTTCCACTCGTCGGCAACGACGCCGCTATGATCGCGGTACAGCATGGCGTATGGCATAAAGCCCGCCTCGATTGTTTGGGTCAACCGTCTCTCGGCTTTATCGAACGTGTCCTGCGGATAACCGACCAGGACATAGCATCGTGCGGCTTGGCTTGCAGCCGTATGACCCGCTCTGCGCAACATTATCCCTGCTTCGATGAGCGGCTCAAGGTCATCCGGTGTGTCGTAGGCGAAATACATCCGCTTTGCCCGAATCTCGCGCAATGAATCAGCATGCCACGGTTTCAGGAGTTTGGCTTCCAAGCCTCCGGTAAAGACAGGCCGTTCCGGTTGGCGCGCAAGCATCAAAAACACGGCGCGAATGTGCTCATCAGAACAGGCAAGCAGATTGTCGTCGAGGACATTCCACCCATCCTTGATCGGCAGCTCGCGAAGTTGAAACCCCTCGCGTTTTGGGACGCTGCAAAACCAACATCTGTTTGGGCACCCCCTGCTTGTAATGACGAAGCCTTTTTTCAGGTATCGCCCCGGTACGAATTCGCCACCCGGCTCGTCAAAAGCAGGGCCTCCCACTTCTACCGGCAGCCCCGTTTTTTGCCAAGCTGCTGCAAGTTCTTCGGCCTTTTTCAGGTCATAAGAAAAGGCGCAACTTACATGCACCTCACTTGCTGTCGGTAGAATTTTCGGCGGCGATGCTGTAAACGTCAGCGAATCATCGGGGGTTGCCCTTGTTCGGCGCGGAAACACGCGAATGATTTGCCCGCTCATTTGCTAACGTAATCGCCGTGTATGTAACCCGTTACGGGCTTCGCGCCGATCATCGTCGCAACTGGCAGCCATTCGCCATCGCCGCACACGACGAGCGGATGGCCGTTGGTGGCCGCCGCAAGGATATTGCCTTCGGGCTTGTCGCGAATGTTGACAAAGGTCTGGCATTTTGCGGTGGCGGCACGCGGCTTGATGTTCGCCGGCTCATCTTCGCGAAAGCGCGCCACGGCGACGACCTTCGAATTGTAGCTGTCGATGCTACTCCGCACGACCTTGCCCTGCGAACTGCTCGCGTGGACGATCGTGTTGGCATTCTCGACAAGAACGACGTGCGTGATCTTGTTTTCGCGCGTTGTGCTGATCGTGTTCAGGTAGATGATGTCGCCGGTCTTCGGCTCATACCCCTGCTTTTTGAGTGTCGCGATACTCGTGAACGTCTTGCCGATCTGACTACGCCCGGTAAGCGGCCACAGTAGATCGAACTCCGTGTCGTTAACCTCGGTGTTCGAGGTGCTGCCCGACTTGAAAACGTATCCTGCGGCCTTATACGCACGGTAGACGAGGCTGGAACAATCGAAATACTCCTCGTCCCAGCGCTTCGCTTGCGAGTACCGACAGCCGAGCTTATCGACTGCATACGCGACGGCTTTGGTGGCTATTGCGCCCATGTTTTTCTCCTTTATTCGCTCAAACGGATGTACTCAAGCGCATTAGCGGCGTTGAGCCTTTGCATGTAGACTTCGCCGTCGCCGCCCGTGACGATCTTGCAGTTGATGACAGACTCCGTGAGTTGACTTGTCTCGAAGTATTTGCCCGTCTGCTCGATGATCACATCTTGCGCATAGTGGATGTTGCAGCCGTTGGTACAGGGCGCGAGGAAGTTGATACGTGCGCATAGGTCGCCGAGTATAACGCCCTGCGACCCCGTCGGGATGACTACATCATTGATCTCGCCCTGCGTGCTAACGCCGCAACGATCTCCAATCGTGACGCCACGCGACGAGGTGTTAAGCTCCACGTCGGACTCACGTCCCACGGTGGCATCGATACAGCTACCAGCAAACTGGAAATTTGTATCGTCGCCGATCTTGTTGTTTTTACACCCCTCGCCCATGCTGCCCTCTACGCAGCGCGCGCCGATCTCGTTGCCGACGCAATCCCGATCAAGATAGCATGAGTATGAGTCGCGCCCAAACGTATTGTCCTTGCAGTAGGCATTCAACCGATGCCCAGCGCTGTAGCGGTCAAACTTGTTACCGATGCAATACGCGGATAGGCCCATGTCGGTGGCGCAGTCAAAACAATTACACTCGCCATACTCACCGATCGAGATTGAGCCGCCCAAGTCGATCACGTTGTCCCCGGCAAAACGATCTATCGCGTTGTAAGATGACGCGTGGATTGTGTTGCCCCAAGCTCCCCGACCCACGCGGTTATC
>JAVBLF010000078.1:0-30643 GCA_031553675.1 Eubacteriales bacterium
CGCGAACGACGCGCAAAACGATTGGAGTCCGGTCGATGTGGGCATTATGTCGCAGACGATCGCGCTGGCCGCACAATCGCTTGGCCTGGGGAGCTGCATCATCGGCTTGATCAAGCCGCTCTTTCACCCCGACGTCAACCCAGCCGCCAAAGACGCCGAAGCCAAATACTACGCGCGTTTCGGCGTGCCCGAAGGCTATCGGATCGGCCTGGCCGTGGCGCTCGGCTACCCGACGAAAGTGCCGGAAGCCCGCCCCCGCGCGGTCAAACTGACCCGCGTCTGATCGGAGGCGATTGCGATCCGTATCACCTATTTGGGAAACAGCGGGTGGCGCGTCACCATCGGCGATCAAATCCTGGTCTTTGACGACATCAGCCGCGGGCGTTTCGACGACCGTGAAGCCCTTCGCGCCGCCAAGCATGTGACCGTTTTCGCCAGCCATGCGCACGGCGATCACTTCGACTCCGGCATTTTGGAGCGCTATGCATGCTACGAGAATGCGTGTTTCGTGCTCAGTGATGACATCACCGCACAAGCGAACTGGCCGCTGGAACGCATAGCCTTCCTACGGGAGGGCGAAAACAGTTTGCTAGGTGACCTCGCGATCCACGCCCACGGCAGCACGGATGAGGGCGTCAGCTTCGACGTGACCGTCGGCGGCGAGGGCGACGCACTGCGCCTCTTCCATGCGGGCGATCTTAACGACTGGCACTGGCTGGAAGAAAACGATCCGGCTTGGACGGCCTCCCAAGCGGAAGCATTCGCCCGCATCTTGGGCGGCATTCCGGCTGATCCGGCGATCGACGTCGCGTTTTTCCCCGTCGATCCCCGGATGGGACGTGATCATGAGCGCGGCGCCCTGCAATTCACAAAGGCGCTCCGGCCGCGCGCATTCGTGCCGATGCACTTTGGGGCACACTTTGTCCCGCCGCAGGGATTTTGCGAGCGGATGGCCCCATGGACGCGGGTCATTTGCCCCGGCGAAGCGGGGGAGACGATCGCCGTTTCGCGCTGACTAAGCCAAACAGCACGCATAACACATAAGGAAAAGCGCTGCCCGAGGGCAGCGCTTTTGCGTTTCAGCTTGTACAATTGCGAATGGCCTGCTGGCCAGCGCGAACGAAATTACTTCGTGGCGCGGCGACGAAGGACGACGACGGCGCCAACAGCGGCGAAGCCGACGATCATCGGGAGCAGGGAAGCATTGAAGTCGCCCGTAGCGGGAACTTCGCGCACGGTGCGAACCGTGGTCGTTTCCTGAACGACGGGGGTGTCTTCTTCGACGGTGGTGTCTTCTTCGACAGCGGTGTCTTCTTCGACGGTGGCATCTTCTTCGACGGCGGTGTCTTCTTCGACAGTCGCTTCGTCTTCGGTGACTTCGGCTTCGTCAACGGCTTCCGCTTCGTCAACGGCTTCAGCTTCGTCAACGGCTTCGCCTTCGTCGATCGCTTCCGCTTCGTCAACAGCGGTGTCGGGCGCTTCAGCAGTTTCGTCAACGGCGGTGGTATCGTCGGCTGCCGTCGTGGTCACATCGGCCGCATCGCTCGCAGCGGGGTCGTTGTCGTTCGCAAATGCCGACATGCAAAGAACCATCATCAACACAGTAACGATGGCTAACATTTGGATGAGGGAACGACGGAACTTTTTCTGAGACATAGCAAATTCCTCCTTGGTGTTAAGTACTAAACACCCATATTATACGACACACGGTATGGTTCTGCAAGCGACGATTGACTTATCTGCCATGATTTTCGAGAAGATCCAGAATTGAACCAGGGAAAATCATCCTGAAAAAATTGCATTACGATGACTTAAAATGCATGATTACAACATGATGACACAATTGTGTCCAAAACGCATACTTTTTACGGCGTTTGCCTCTCCGCGATTCTCGCGCCTCTCCAGCGCCCGGCTCGAACCGTTGGGCGGCCCGAAACATACGATAAGAGTGTCTGACAAAGCGCATGTTGCGGCTTGCGCGCCGACGCGACCGACGCAAACCCCAAGGCGCTTTGTCGGAAACTCAACTTCAGGAGTGTGATGAAGATGGCCTTTACAGATCGCGAGCTCTTTGCCCGCCTCATTCGGTGCGAGGCCGAAGGGGAGGGCGAAGCCGGCATGCGTGGTGTGGCCTCGGTTGTCATGAACCGCGTCAACGCGTCCGGTGGCGAATACCTTCGGGTCGGGCAGGGGAGTTTGCGCCGCATCATCGAGCAACCCGGGCAGTTTACCTGCATGGCGAGCTCCGTGCGCAGCGTGTGGAGCAATCCGCCCGAGGGCATCCACTACGAGATCGCCGACTGGGCGATGGCGGGCGGTACGCTCAACGCGGTCGACAACAGCCTTTGGTTTATGAACCCCTTCCGACCGAAATGCCCCGGCATCTTTCCTTACAACGGGTCGGGTTCGGTCCACAACCGAATCAACGACCATTGCTACTACGTTCCAACCGCCAAATACGCACAGACATAAGCCCACGAGGCACAACTCTTTCGCGCAACGACATAAGGAGGAACCCATGAACATGCAGCCCATGCAACCCCAATCCGGCGTCATGCCCTACCAGCAGACGCCCTCGATGGAATTCGACTCGATGACGCCCCCGATGCAGCCCACGCAGCCCATGAATTCCCGCCCGCCCGAGAGCGTCGAAAATACCTACTTTACCGCTGGATTCCTTCGGACGCAGATCGGCAAGCTCGTGCGCGTCGAGTTTCTGATCGGCACGAACACGACCAACGACCGCGTCGGACGCTTGATCGGCGTAGGCGCGAGCTACATTTTGCTCGAGTCCTACGACCGCACCTCGACCATCATGTGCGACATCTACTCGATCAAATTCGTGACCATCCTCAACGAAGGGTCGATTCGCGCGGCCGAAATGACCGCCTTGTACGCGACCTAAGCAATTTCCAGCGCGAACCCAGCCGGAAGAAGTGGCCAAACGGCCACTTCTTTGCGTTGGAGCGATTCCACGAAATTTCATTTCATGCGTAAATGGCTTCCATCCAAGCACAGCGTTTCCTGGGGACCGCAAGAACACTGACTTGGCGGCATGTGACATGTCGCGTCTGTCGGAAAAAAGACTGCACAAATGGACGAGAAGACGATATAATGAGGAAAAACGAAAGGGGCAAAGCTGTGGTCCACAAGAATTTCGAAGACATGTTGAACATGGTTACCGTCGGCGAAAAGAAGACGGTCGCGGTCGCCTGCGCACACGACGCGCACGCTCTCGAAGCCGTGCTCGAGGCACACAAGCAGGGCCTTGTCGATTACCGCCTTGTGGGGAAGGTCGCCAGGATCCTGGAGCTCGGGAAGGAACTGGGCTACGAAATCGAGGCGGGCTGTACGGTCGAAGCCGACGACGACGTGGACGCCGCCCAAAAGGCCGTCGCGCTCATCCGCGACAAATCGGCCGACTTTTTGATGAAGGGCAAGCTCGAAACCGCGACCATGATGCGCGCCGTACTCGACAAAGAACGCGGCATCCGCACGGACAGCACCATGTCGCACCTGGCCATCCTGGAGCTACCCAGCTACCACAAACTCATCGCCGTGACGGACGGCGGCATGATCCCCTATCCGACCTTTGAACAGAAAAAGATGATCCTGCAAAATGCGGTCGCTTTTTTCCGCGGCATGGGCTATGAATCGCCCAAGGTCGCCTGCTTGGCCGCGGTCGAGACCGTCACGCCCAAGATGCCCGAGACCGAGGACGCCAAAGCCCTCAAAGACTTGGCGCTCGCGGGCGCATTTGGTTCCTGCGTCGTCGAAGGGCCGATCTCCTACGACTTGACGATGAGCAAAGAATCGGCGGGGATCAAGGGCTTTGACAGCCCCGTCACCGAGGACGCCGACATCCTCCTCGTTCCGATGATCGCGGCGGGCAACATGCTTTCCAAATGCATGACCTACTCGGCAGGCGCCAAGATGGCCGGCTGCATCCTCGGCGCACAGGTTCCGATCGTATTGACGTCGCGCGGCGCCACGGCCGAAGAAAAGCACCTGTCGCTTTTGATGGCGGCTGCCTCCGCGTCGAAGCGGTAAGGCAAACCGTAAGGCAGTAAGAAGGGGAATTTTCGGCACCCAATCCTTTGGCACCAAGTCTGTGGTTCTGATGCACTCATTTCAACATACACAAAAGGGGTTAACGATGAAGAAGCTGATGACTGGCAACGAGGCAATCGCCCGCGGCGCGTATGAAGCGGGTGTCCGGTTCGCGTCCGCGTACCCGGGCACGCCGAGCACGGAAATCCTCGAAAACCTATCGACCTACGACGAAATCTATGCCGAGTGGGCGCCCAACGAAAAGGTCGCCATGGAAGCGGCGATCGGCGCCTCCATGGGCGGCGCGCGCAGCATGGCGTCGATGAAGCACGTCGGCGTCAACGTCGCGGCCGACCCGATGTTCACCTTCGCGTACACCGGCGTCAACGGCGGCATGGTATTCGTCTCGGCGGACGAGCCCGGCCAGCACTCCTCGCAGAACGAGCAGGACAACCGCAACTACGCTTCGTTCGCGAAGATCCCCATGCTTGAGCCGGCCGACAGCCAGGAATGCAAGGATTTCCTGAAGCTGGGCTTCGAGATCAGCGAGCAGTTCGACACGCCCGTCATGCTCCGCCCGACGACCCGCGTCTGCCATTCGAAGACGATCGTCGATTGCGTCGATCGCGTTGACGTACCCATCAAACCCTATGTCAAAAACGTCCAGAAATACATCACCGTGCCCGCCATCGCCAAAAAGCTGCGCATCAAGGTCGAAGAGCGCATGCACAAACTGGCCGCCTATTCCGAGGAAACACCCCTCAACCGCGTCGAGTACAACGACAAGGCCATCGGCGTGATCGCTTCGGGCATGTGCTACTATTACGCCAAGGAAGTCTACGGCGACAGCGTCTCCTACCTGAAGCTGGGCTTCACCTGGCCGCTCCCGATGCAGAAGATCAAATCGTTTTGCGAAAGCGTCGGCAAGGTCATCGTGGTCGAGGAGAACGACCCGATCATCGAAACCGCCGTCAAGACCCTGGGCTTCCAGCCGATCGGCAAGGACGTCATCCCGCCCTATGACGAACTCATGCCGAACGTGCTGCGCCAGGTTCTCCTCGATCAAGCGCTGCCCCTGATCGACTACGCCCGCGACAAAGTTGTGCCCCGCCCGCCGATCCTCTGCGCCGGCTGCCCCCACCGTGGCTTCTTCTATGAGCTCGGCAAGCGCAAAAACGTCGCCGTCGCCGGCGACATCGGCTGCTATACGCTGGCGTTCGCACCGCCTTACAATGCCATGGACTGCAACATCTGCATGGGCGCGAGCTTCTCCAGCGGCCACGGCATGCAAAAGGTGTTCAACATGATCCCGGGCAACGAACAGCGCGTCGTTGCCGTGCTGGGCGACTCGACCTTCTTCCACACCGGCGTCAACTCGCTGCTCGAAGTGGTCTACAACAACTCGAACACGGTCTGCGTCGTGCTCGACAACCGCATCACCGGCATGACCGGCCACCAGGAAAACCCGGGCACCGGCTTCAACGCCAAGGGTGAAGTGGCCAGCAAAGCCAACGTCGAAGACGTCGTGCGGGCTTGCGGCATCCAGGACGTCTACGTCGTCAATCCGAACCATTTGTCGGAAGTCAAAGACGCCCTGGACAAAGCCCTCGCGAGCGATGCGCCGTCCGTGATCATCACGCGCTGGCCCTGCGTGCTCAAGCGCATGAGCGCCGAAGAAAAGCAGTCCTTCGACAACCCCTTCACGACGAAATGCGCTGTCAACGTCGATACCTGTGTCGGCTGCAAGCTCTGCATCAAGTCGGGCTGCCCGGCGATCTCCTTCAACAAGGCGATCAAGAAATCGACGATCGACGATGCGCAGTGCGTCGGCTGCGGTGTCTGCGCGCAGATCTGCCCGAAACAGGCCATCGAGACGAAGTAAGGAGGAAGAAGGATATGACAAAGAGCATTCTGTTGGTGGGCGTCGGCGGCCAGGGCACGATCCTGGCGAGCAAGCTCCTGACCCTGGGCCTGATGCAGGCCGGTCACGACGTCAAAATGAGCGAAATCCACGGCATGAGCCAGCGCGGTGGGTCGGTATCGTCCCAGGTGCGCTATGGCGAAGCCGTCATGTCGCCGGTCATCGAGCTGGGCGGCGCCGACATCCTCGTCTCATTCGAAGAGATGGAAGCCTTGCGTTGGCTGGAGTTTCTCAAGCCGGATGGCCGCGTGATCGTCAACGACTACCGCATCAATCCGATCGGCGTCGTGTCGGGGGCCTTTGAATACCAGGACGGCATCAAAGAAGACATCGCGGCCAAGGTTCCGACGACGGTGTTCAACGCCGCCGAAGAAGCTCAAAAACTCGGCAACCCGCGCGTCATGAACATCATCCTGCTCGGCGCGACGATCGAGATGATGGGCCTGGGCGACATCGACTGGGAGACGATCATCAAAGAAAACGTGAAGCCGAACTTCGTCGACATCAACCTCCAGGCGTTGCGCCGCGGGCGCGAGCTGGCGGCATGAGCGGGGGCAAAGCCTGGACGCCGGCCAAGATCTATGCCGCCGCCGTCCCCCTTCTGTTCGCGATCATCCTGATTCTGCCGCCCACGCGCGAGGCCTTTCTCGCCGCGACGACGGCCCACCCGCTGATCATGGGATTCGTCAAATTTGCCCTCCTGGCCACCGTCGGCGAGATCCTCGCCGGACGCGTGCTGAACGGCGCATACGCTTTCCCGGCTGGCGCCATCTGGAAGGCTGTCGTCTGGGGTCTGATCGGCACGGGCATGGCGCTGCTTCTGCCGGTCTACGCGACCGGCATCACGGCGATGCCCGTCGTTGGCGGCGTCGAAGGCGGCTGGGGCACCTTCCTGCGTGCCTTTGCGACGAGTACTTCGCTGAACGTCACTTTCGGCCCCGCCATGATGGCTTCGCACCGGATCACCGACACGATGATCGAACAACGCGTGCACAAAGAAAAGCGCTCGCTGCTCGAGACGGTCGGCGTGATCGACTGGCCGGGCTTTGTGCGGGTCGTCATGTTCCAGAACATTCCGTTTTTCTGGATTCCCGCCCACACGATCACCTTTTTGCTCCCTCCGGTCTACCGCGTCTTCGTCTCGGCGGCGCTGTCGATCGTGCTGGGGCTCATGCTCGCCTTCGCGAAAAAGAAAAGCGCGAAATAGCTGCCTCGTATCGCGGAGCGCATGACCTGTGCTCCGCGATCGTCTTGTCATCGTTTCTGTGAGGAGGCCCTTATGCCGTTCTGCATCCTTTCGATCAACCCTGGCTCGACCTCGACGAAGCTGGCGATCTACCGCGACGAAACGCCGGTCTTCGTCAAAAACATCCAGCACACCCCCGAGGAACTCGCGCCGTTTGACAATCTGCTTGACCAGTTCGCCTTCCGCAAGGGCCTTGTGTTGGAAGCATTGCTGGAAAACGGCGTCGCGGCAGAGGAGATTTCGGCCGTCGTCGGGCGCGGCGGACTGCTGCCTCCTGTCAAGGCGGGTGGCTACCACGTCAACCAAGCCATGCTCGACGCCCTCAAACAAGGCCGCCAGCACGCCTCGAACCTCGGCGCTTACCTGGCGCTGCGCATCGCTGAACCGCTCGGCATTCCGGCCTACATCTACGACGCCGTCGCTTCGGACGAATTCGGCGACCTCGCGCGTCCGACGGGTTTCCCTGGCGTTAACCGGCGCTCGCTCGCCCACGTGCTCAACGCCAAGGCAGCTGCGCGCAAAGTGGCCGCCCAACTCGGCGGCAGCTACCAGAACATGAATTTCGTCGTCTGTCACATGGGCGGCGGCATCTCGACCACGGTACACGAGAAGGGCCGCATCGTCGATATCGTCAACGACGACGAGGGCGCCTACTCCCCCGAACGCTCGGGGCGCATGCCGATCGAGCCGATCATCGATCTCAGCCAGGACATGGGCATGAACCGCAAGCAGATCCTCGACAAGGTGAAAAAGCAGTCCGGACTGATGGGTCACCTCGGCACGAACGACTGCCAGGACATCCTGCGCCGCATTGAGGCTGGCGACGAAAAGGCCAAATTCTATTTCGACACCATGATCTACCAGCTCGCAAAGGACATCGGATCGCTCGCGCCCGTCGTCTGCGGGAAACTCGACGCCGTGATCCTCACGGGCGGCATCGCGTATTCGAACTACGTCACGGAAGGCATCCGAAAGCGCGTCGAGTCGCTCGCGCCCTTCGTCGTGATGGCGGGCGAAAACGAAATGGAATCGCTCACGCTCGGCGCCCTTCGCATGCTCCGCGGCGAAGAGGAATGCCACGAATTCGCCTAGGAATGTCGCAAAGGGCGGGCGATCGATCTCGCTCAAAACACCGAAAAAAAGTGCCCCACCGGGCACTTTTTTTGATCAGGGCACAAGGTTGAGCGCGTCGCCCACCTCGGGGACGTTGACGTAGGTTTCCGGCACGACGCCGACGATCAGGCTTTCCGCGACGGGGACTTCGCCGACCACCTCGACCGTTTCGACGGTCCGCCCGCCCAGCAAGATGCGGACTTTGGCTTCGAGACGCAGGTTGATGCGGTGGAGCGTCTGGTTGATGCCGGCGCTTTCGAACTTGGAGACAAAGGACGACGTCACGCTGCCGGCCGGACTGATCGCGACGCGGATGGCAGGGCCGCGGTTGCTGAACATGGCGCTTCCCAGCGCCGACCCCAGACGGACGTTGATGCCCTGCTCTCCGGCTTCGGAGATCTTTTGCTGGGTCAAAAGGGCGACTTCGGCGCCGATGCGGTTCATCGTGGCGGTCTTGCCCTGGAGCATGCTCACGCGCCCTTCCTGATCGACGACGACGTCGACCAGATCGCCGTAGGCGACCGAGCTTCCCAGCTTTTCGAGCACGGCGTTGTTCATCATGCGCGCCGTCAGCGATCGGACGCTGGCTTCGGCGTTCGTCGCGACGATCGGGCGGATGCGCCATTCGAAGCCGAAGTATAGCACGACGCTGAGAAGCGCGACGATCGAGGCGAATACGATCGCGCGAAGCCCCCAGCGCCGCTTGGCTTTGATCCATATGGTCTTCATGCTGCGCCTCGCTTTCGCCGTCGTTTGGCCTCGCTTCCAGTATATGCGCGCCCTGGCCCGATATGGCGACAAAATGCGCACGCGTCCGCCGCCTGTCCGCCGTGTTGCGCGACGCGCGAGTATGGTATAATACGAGTGATTTCACACCGAAACGAAGGGAAGGACCCATGACATATCAGAACGGCGCATATCGCTTTCGGCCGAAATACCGGCGCTTCGAGGGAAAGAACGTCGTGCTTTGCGACGCGAAAGCCCGCTCTTGGCGGGCGGTACCGTCGAGCCGTTCCTGGGCGAACCGTATGGGGAGCCCATCCGGCGCGGCCCAGGTGACCAACGCCGGCGCGACGACGCGGCGTCGGTCGCGACCCTCGGCGCGCGAGGCGATGACGAGCTGGGTGACGCGGCTGCGCTTCGGATCCGGCACGCGCGCAGTCGCCCCGACGAAGGACGATCAGGCGACCCGCATGTTTTCGAGCCGCGACGTCGAAGCCGCCCTCGGATCAGAGGCCGACGACCACGAACGTCCGCGCGGCATTTTTGTCGCGCGCAAAAAACCGCGCAGTTTCCTGCTCGGCACGCTGTTCACCACGCTCTTTTTCGCGATCGTCCTCTTGCTTTGCGTGGCGTCGGGCGGGCTGGGGGTGGCGGGCGGCATCGTGCGCGCCTACACCCAGACGACCCCGCCGCTCGACGTCAAGATGCTCGAAGACATCGAACAGTCGTCCGTGCTCTACGACGCGTCGGGCAACGAGATCACAAAGGTGATCCGCTCTTCCTACAGCGAATGGGCTCCCTTTGAGGAGATCCCCGACATGCTGAAAAACGCCTTCATCGCGGTCGAAGACGTGCGCTTTTACGACCACAACGGCATCGACATCAAACGTCTGGCCGGCGCGGTCGTCGGCACGCTGACCGGAGACTACGACGGTGGCGGCAGCACGATCACCCAGCAGCTGATCAAGATCCAGGTGCTGGGCAGCGAGCAGAGCTACCGCCGCAAAGTCCAGGAAGCCTACCTCGCGATGGAGCTCGAAAAAGAGTACGACAAGGACAGCATCCTCGAATACTACCTCAACTCGATCCACCTCGGCGAGTCTAATTACGGCGTCAAGGCGGCCGCGTCGGATTACTTCGGCAAGAGCCTCGACCAGCTCAGCATCCGCGAGTGCGCCATGCTGGCAGGCCTGACCCAGAACCCCTCGCGCTACAACCCGCGCCGCAACATGTACTTCCGCGAAGCCGACAGCATGAAGGTCACGGAAGACCGCACCGACACCGTGCTCGAGCGCATGTACACGGCGGGCTTCATCACGCTCGCACAGCGCGACGAGGCGCGCGCCGAACGCGGCAAGGCGATCGTGCTGCAATACTCGCAGATCAAGCAGATGCCCGACATGCCCTACTTCGTCGAGTACGCGATTTACGACGTCGTGACGCACTTTTTGCGGCAAAAGAACCTTCAGGACAACGTGCAGAACCGCGCCGCGATGGAAAAAGAACTGCGCACCGGCGGCTACCACATCTATACGACCGTCGATCCGCTCATCCAGCGCACCGTGCAGCAAAACATCACCGATTGGGACAAATACCCCGGTCTGCGCGATCCGTCCTACGCCGTCAAACGCGAGGTGCTCAATGACGGCAGCTTCTTCGACATGCCCGAACCCCAGGCGGCTTGCGCCGTCATGGAAACCCACACCGGCTACGTCAAGGCGCTGATCGGCGGGCGCACCGAGCCGCCCCAGGCCAAGCTTTGGAACCGCGCCTACCGCAGCCGCACCGAAGTCGGATCGTCGATCAAGCCGCTGTCGATCTACGGCCCCGCCCTCGACAACGGCGCTTCGCCGGCCAGCATCTACCTCAACTACGCCGTGCCGATCGAAGGCTACGGCGGCGACCCCGGCTACCCCCGCGGCGCGATGGGCAAGGAAGGCCCCGTCACCATGCGATACGGCATCCAGCAATCGCTGAACGTCGTCGCCGCGCGCGCGCTCTTCGAGAGCGTCGGCGTCGATACCTCGCTCCAATACCTCCAAAACCTCGGCATCGATCCGTCAAAGCTCAACGGCGACGGCCCCGGCCTGGCGCTGGGCACAAGCGGCATCACGCCGCTCGAAATGACGGCCGCCTACGCCGCGATCGCCAACCAAGGACTCTATCTGGAACCGATCGCGTTTACGAAAGTGACCGACAAACACGGCAACATCGTGCTCGACGCCAGCGAGGTACAGATCAAGCGCCAGGTCTTTTCCCCGTCGACGGCGTGGCTCTTGACCGACATGCTCGAAAACGCCGTGCGCGAAGGCACCGGCAAGCCCGCGCAGATCCAGAACATGCACGTCGCGGGCAAGACGGGCACGAACGCCGATTACCGGAGCGTCTACTTTGCGGGTTACACGCCCTACTACGTCAGCGCGCTATGGATCGGTCACGACGACCACAAAGAAGCGACGAAGCTCAAAGCGGGTGCGTCGGGCGGAACCTTTGCGGCGCCGCTATGGCAGGCCTACATGAGCGCGATCCACATTGGCATGCCCGACAAGCCCATCATATCCGACAGCCCCGCGCGCTACGGCCTCGTACAGCGCGAGGTCTGCACGGTGTCGGGTTTGCTCGCCACCGACGCCTGCCACTCCGACTACGAACACAAGCCCGTCACCGATTGGTTCCTGTTGAAGAACGTGCCGACCGAACGCTGCGACATGCATCGGACCCGCTCGGTTTGCCGGATCAGCGGCAAGCTGGCCACCGAATACTGCCCCTCCTCGTCGGTGCGGCGCGGCAGCTACATCGTCATTCCGGACGGTTCGCCCTACAGCGAGATCCCGACGGGGAAACTTCACCTCGGGGCGGTCGGGCGGGGCGGCGGATCGTATTGCCGCATCCATGGGCCCTATGGTACAAGCGTGCCCGACGAAAGCAGCAGCGGCGGCACCAGCACGCCCGACATCGGCAGCGCACAGAACGCCATCAGCGATGCGCGCAACGTGCTCAGCAGCGGCGCTTACATGACGCGCGACCAACGCAGCGAGATCGAGTCGCTGATCTCGGGCATTCAGCGCTTGATCGACAACGGCTCCGATGCGGGCGCGCTCGCGTCGCAGGTGTCCCGACTCAGAAGCCTCGTCGCCAACGTCCGATCGCAGGGCTATAGCGAACCGCCGCGCAACGATCCGCCACCGGATCAGACCGTGCCGCTCGAGCCGGTCGAGCCGATCGACCTGATGCAGGAGACGCAGCCCGTGATCAACGAATACGGCGAGGTCGTCGAACCCTAAGAAACGGACCTGCCGCTTTTGTCGGATGTCGCATCGGATCGGAAGAAATAGCGAACGCGAATTCGCATCATCTGGAAAAATACGGAGAAACATATTACAAACCTGTGTTGCGCGCTTCACAAAATCTTTATACACATTTGAGGATTCTGAAAATTTTTTAAAAATTTGCGAATCCAAATATCGATATGATTGACATCTTTGCAATCCGTGAGATTCGCTTCGCAAGGCCAGAGTGTCGTTTTGGCGCCGCAAGCGGATGACCCGCATTTCAAGTGAGGTGACTGCGCATGTGCCTTTCTGCAAAATGGGCGGACTTGGATCGCCTGTACCGCGCACACGCCGAAGCGATCGCAACGCTGCCGCACTCCGGCGCGCTCGATCGTCCGGTCTTTGGCGCTGGTGCGGAAGACGCCGTACTCATGCTGATCGGCGAAGCGCCCGGCGCCCAGGAAACGGAGCAGGGGAAGCCCTTCGTCGGCAAGGCGGGCCAGCAGCTCGACGCCTTTTTGCAAGCGATCGGCCTTGAACGCGCAGCACTTTTCGTCACGAACGCCGTGAAATACCGGCCGATCAAGCCAGGGAGCCGCGCCAACCGTACGCCCACCGGACGGGAGATCGCGTTTGGACGGGACCTGCTCCGCGCCGAAATCGCCGTGGTGCAGCCCAAGCTCGTCGCGACGCTGGGCAATGTGCCGCTCTTTGCGCTGACGGAAGATCGAAGCCTCCGAATCGGGGATTGTCACGGCCGCATCCTCGAGGGCGGACGCGGGGATTGCCCAATCTTCCCACTCTATCACCCCGCCAGCCTGATCTACAACCCAACGCTGCGCCCCGCCTATGAATCCGACCTGGCCAAGCTCGCACAACGGCTGTCCCTTATTTCATAAATGCAAAACGCGCATTCTTTACGAAACTGCTACATGGGCGGATGCAACTGTGACATCCGCCTATTATATTGGCTTTCGCGCTTTTGACGGCCATACGGGTGGGTGGTATAATGGTCTACACATAGCAAAACCGTAGTGGATTGATAGGATGCTACGCCGTCGTCATCCCACTCACGAAAGGATGAAAACGATTGTCGATCGTTCCCCTTAAGCCGTTTGGTGGTGCCGGCGCCGTGCGCGCCTACGTCCGCCGCTCGGTTGCCACCGTGGCGCTCGCCCTGGCCATGACCGCGCCGCTTGCACTCCCCGCCGCGGCCGCCAGGACCCATGCCACCGTGAACACCCAACAGGCGCCCGTGTACAAAGACGCTTCGGGCAGCGGTGAACCCGTCGCCCAACTGCTCCGCGGCGAAGAAGTCAGCGTCGACGATTGGACCGATGACGGCTACTGCCAGGTCAACATCGGTTCGGAAAAGGGCTACATCAAAAGCTCACAACTGAAAAAATTCAACGTCTCCGAAAAGTACAGCCCCTCGAAGCGGGGCCGCATCAACGCCGACGGCGTCAACCTCCGCACGCGATTTGACCTCGATGCCAGCATCATCAGCGTGATGAAAAAAGGCACGCAGGTCGAAGTTCTCGGTCGCTTTGACAACTGGTTCAAAGTCAACCTGAACGGCACGATAGGCTACATCAACGTCGATTATATCGACATTGATAGCGGTTCCGAGGGCGCGATCACCGTGCTTCGCATGGGCATGAGCGGAAAAGAAGTCGCCCGCATGCAGCAGGCTCTCGCCGATCGCGGCTACTACAAAGGCGAGATCAACGGCAACTTTGGCGCCCGCTCGCGCGACGCCCTCAAAGCCTTCCAGCACGACCAACGACTCCTGGAGGACGGCGTGGCCGGCCCCGAGACTTTGGATCGCCTCTACGCCGATTGAGGCGGCTCCGTTTCGGCCAGTAAGCACGACCTACCTGACGCGTTCTTTGCCAATTTCGGCCCGGCCCCGTCAACTGCCACCCGAGAAAATGCAGATTGCAATCGCACGAATCGAGTGTAAGTGTCAATACCCGACTTCTTCTGGGTGTTGATTCCACACTCGATTCGCATTATAATGAAAAAAAACGTGCTCATACCACACAAATCGCAAAATATCTCGGAAGAAATATTGATATATTTTGCAATGCACGAAAGGTGAGATTCATGCGCAAACGATTCGGGGCGTTGAGCCTCGTTTGCTTGTTGATCGTAAGCATCTTCGGACTGCTCCCACTCACAGCATCGGCCAAGAAAAACGAAATCGGTCAAATCGTCGGCAACGACGTCAACCTTCGAAAAGAGCCCAGCCAAGACTCGGAATCGCTGGTCAAACTTTCGCCGGGTACCCTCGCCGAAGTGCTGGATACCGTCGACGACCCCAACAGTTCCGCCAAGTGGTACCATGTCTCCTCGAAGGGTCTGACGGGCTACGTGCGCGAGGATATGCTTCTGATCCGCAGCCTTTCCAACCGCGTCGGCTACGTGATCGCGGACGGCGCCAACCTGCGCAGCGATCCCGGTCAAAGCGCTCCGGTCAAGATCCGCATGGCGGGCGGCAAACCCGTGACGATCCAGCTCATGACGGGCGGATGGTTTTTGGTCAAGTACCAGGGCATCGAGGGCTTTGTCTACTACGATCTGATCGAGCTGAGCAAAGATCAGACGTCGAACGACGCCTACGACATGTACCTCAAGTTCGGCATGGCCGGCATGGCGGTACGCGACCTGCAAAACGAACTCGTCAAGCGCAACTTTATGGACGCCAAGACGGTCGATGGCGTCTACGGCAACGGCACCGTTAACGCCATTCGCGAGTTCCAGAAGCTCGCCGAAATCCCCAAACCCGACGGCGTTGCCGGTCCGACGACGATCAAAGCGCTTTTCGACCCGAACAACAAGGTCAAAAAAGCCCCCAAGGTGCCCAAGTCCTCGAACGATTTCTATGGGCGTGTCGAAACGGTCGATTGGTGGAAGGGCGGCAACAAGATCCTCCGTCGTCCGGGCGGCGTTTGCACGGTGTACGACGTCAAATCCGGCAAATCTTTTAAGATTCGCCGCACTGGCGGCACGAACCACAACGACTGCGGGCCGCTGACCGCCGCCGATACCGCGATCTTCAAAAGCATTCTCGGCGGGCGCTGGTCGCACGACAAACGACCGATCATCGTCATCGTCGGCAGTCACTGCTATGCGGCCAGCATCTACTGCATGCCGCACGGCCACCAGGTCATTGCGAACAATAACTACCCCGGCATGTTGTGCATTCACTTTTCGAATTCGAGGACGCACGGCGGCAACCGGATCGATCCGCTCCATAAGAGCAACATACAGTATGTTTACAACAAGTACAAAGACAAAAAATCATAAGAGATTCGCGCACAGGACGCCGACCTTGCTGAGCAAGGTTGGCACTCTGTGATGCGTTGAGAAGCTTCAGGCGGAATCTTGTCCGCCTATGAAACCGGTTCCAAACCGGTCGTTCTGATGTGTGAGTGTGATACTTGTGTGGAAAGTGAGGCATGACATGACTTTGCGAAGGAGTTGGGTGCAACTGGGTGCGGCGCTCGCCGCGTCGGCCATCATGGCGGCGACCGCGATGACGGCCACGGCGAGTCAGAAAGGCGTCGTCAACACGACGGACGCCAACGTAAGAGCCAAGGCGAGCACGACGGCTGATGTCGTCACGACGGCCGAAAAGGGCGATACGCTGACCTTGGGCGAGGCGCGGGAGGGCTGGTACAAAGTCACCGTACACGGCAAAACCGGCTACATCCGCGCGGACAAGGTCGACGTCGCTTCGAAAACGAAGTCGAGTGCGAAGGCCGAGGTGAACGCCGCCACCGCAAAGAGCGGCGATACCGTCTACGTCGACAAAAAGGGCGTCAACCTCCGTTCGCGGGCCAACACAGACGCAGACGTCGTGAAAAAGCTCGCGGTCGGCGATGCACTCAAGGTGATGGGCACGAGCGGCGAATGGTACAAGGTTTCGTCGGACGGCACCTATGGCTACGTCCGCGCCGATTTGACGGCGAGCCAGAAGCCGTCCGATGCGAACGCTTCCAAGAGCCAGGATGCAGACGCGACCGCCGAAGCACAGACCGAGGCGAAAACCGAGGCCAAACCAGTCGGCCCCGTCGTCCACAACGGCGATGACGCGCGGATACCCGACATCACCGGCCTGGACGACAAGACCGCTGCGAAGGTCGAGGCGGCCGCCGAAGAGGAAGATCACGAAGCGGAAGACGAAACCGTCACGGAGCCTTTTGACATCGCGGAGCCCAACATTGGACAACCTGGCATCTACGCGGTCGCGCCGGAATCGGCGAACGATCCGAGCCAGAACCTTGGCATCGGCGCCACATCCGCTGGAGGCATGTCCGCCGACGGCACGTCCGCCGACGGCGCGTCCGCCGACGGCACGGCTCCTGACGGCACGGCTCCTGTCGGCGCGATTTCTGACGGCACGTCCGCCGAAGGCACGTCCGCCGATGCTTCGAATCAGGTGGGCATTCCGGCGGCGGGGGACGCTACGCCCCCATCGGGATCGTCCCTGGCAGCGGCGATCGATTCGACCCTTTCCAGCAAGCCGATGACCGTCAACGAAATGCAGCGCGACCTGAGCGCCCTCGGCTTCTACACCGGCAAAGAGGACGGCAAGGTGGGCACCTGGACGCTCGCCGCGCTGAAATCCTTCCAGCGAGCCTACGACATCGAAGTCGACGGCAAGCTGGGCCAGCAGACCATTCAAACGATCCGCGCCGCCCTTTCCATCGGCGGAAATGGTCGCTCGGCCGCGCGCGTGCGCACCTCGCACGGCGTCATCCTCTCGGAATGGTTCAATTACATGCGCGCGCATTTCCCGAAATACGTCTCGCTGAAATGCGTGGACGTCGCAACGGGGGAAAGCTTCCACCTGCGCGCCTTCTCTTGCGGCAACCACGCCGACGTCGAGCCGCCCACAAAGGCCGACACCGAAATCATCAAACGCATCAATGGCGGCAAATGGGCCTGGACGCCCCGCGCCATCTGGGTCTACATTGAAGGCCAGCCTTACGCTGCTGCGATCAACGTCATGCCACACGGCCCAGACACCTTGCCCGACAACGGCATGAGCGGCCAGATCTGCATGCACTTTTTGCACAGCCGGCAGCACAACACCGGCCAAGAGAACAAAAACCTCCAGGCGGCCGTTCTCAATTCCTTTGCCCAGGCAGACAAAGCGCCTTCCAAGTGAGAACTTGTACGTCGGGGCGACCCATCAGATGCCAAGCGAAAAAGTGTCCGAAAGGGCACTTTTTTTACGCGCGTCGCCCGGCTTGGGCGGGACGTATATTCGATGCGTCGCGGGAATAGGCTAATGAGGATGAATTTTGTGAAAAGATGGGGAACGATGGCACGGACGACGAGGAAAAGGCAGACGCTTTTGGGCCTGATGACGGGACTGATCAACGGCGCGTTCGGCGGCGGGGGCGGCATGTTCGCCGTGCCCATGCTGATCGACATGGGAAAGGAACAGCACGACGCCCAGGCGACGGCCATGGCGCTCATATTGCCGATGACGGTGGCGACGGCCGTCGCGTATGTGTGGAGGGCGGGCATCACCTGGCAGGCGATCTGGGCGGCGCTCGGCTCGATACCGGGGGCATGGCTGGGCGCGCGCTGGATGGGGCGCATGCGGTCGGTCTGGCTGAGCCGGCTCTTCGCAGCGTTTGCGCTTTTGGCCGGCATCCGGATGCTGCTGCTTTGAGGGGGAGGCTATGTTGAGCGCTTTGATCGGCTTCGCTTCGGGTGCGATTAGCGGTCTGGGCTTGGGGGGCGGAACGGTACTCATGCCGCTCATGACGGCTTTCGTCGGCTTGTCGCAGCTCGAAGCCCAGTGCGCCAACCTGATTGCCTACCTGCCATCGGCGTCCGTCGCACTCCGGGCGCACATTCGCGCGCGGCGCGTCGATGGCGCTTTGGTGCGAAAGCTGTTGATTTGGGGATTTTTGGGGATGGCTGCCGGAATTGCGGTCGCGTTTTTTCTGCCGAATGCTTGGCTCAAAAAGGGGTTCGCGGTGTTTTTGATCGGCGTCGGACTTTGGCAATTCCGCGAAGGCGAGCGGGCGCACCGCCGAGAAAAGCGGCAAGACAGCGGCCCGGATGGGTGTGGAGAAGGAGGGAATGCGCGTGATCGATGAGGAGTTCGAGGCCAGCCTCCATGATTTGAAACGAGAAGTGAAGCGGGGGCCCAATTGCAGTTTCGAGGAAATCTGCAACAAGGAAGTGATCAACGTCTGCGATGGAAGGCGCTTGGGCTACGTCTGCAACTGTGAAGTCGATGCGGACAACGGCTGCATCGTGTCGATCATCGTGCCGGGCATTCCCAAGCTCTTTGGCCTATTGCGCGGCGAAAAGGACTACTGCATCACGTGGCGACACATCGTCAAGATCGGCATCGACGTCATCCTGGTCGACATCGACGACCGCGGCGGAAAGCTTTTGGATTGAAGTAAAAAGGCCTTTGCTATTTCGCAAGGGCCTTTTTTGTGCTTATGCGCTTCGCCTCGAGCCTTAGGGAAGGGCAACGTAGCCCGCATCCTTCACGCACTGCTTGCCGACATCGGTCAAGAACCAGTCGCGCAGGCGGCGGGCGGCGGAATGGGGGGATTCGCTCTCGCGGATGACGGCGTAAAAGTCGTTGACGTGCGGATAGCTGCCGTCGGCGATCGAATCGTTGCTCGGCATAACGCCGTCGACGGCGATGAATTTCAAGCCGGGGACGCTGTACATGCTGCTGGCGTAATAGTAGACGGAATAGCCGATCGCGCGCGGGTCGTTGTCATAGGCGGCGATCCACTCGATCAAGCCCGACATTTCCGTCGCCACCCAGGACGTGGGCGCTTGCATGAGCGGGCGATCGCCCATCACGAGGCTGACGAAAAGCGATTGGCTGCCCGAATCGGGGTCGCGCTGGAAGGGAATGATGGAACCGTCCTGGCCGCCGACTTCGCTCCAATTCGTGATCTTGCCCTCGTAGATGCCGCGGATCTGTTCGGTCGTCAGCGAATCGACGGGGTTGTCGGCGTTGGCGATGAAGACGAGGGCATCGCGTCCGATGGGCGTGTATTCGAGCTTGACGCCGCTCTCGGCGATCAATTGGCGCGTGCCGCCGCTCGGTTCATAGGCGAGCAGAAAGTCGGTGGATTCATTGATCAGATAGTTGTACGCCATGGACGTGCGCGAGGCTTGCACGTAGGTCTGGGCCAATGCTTCGTCGATTCCGGTCGTCCGCGCGAAGGTGAGTGCCATCAGCGGCAGGTTGGCCGTCGAGCCATCCATGCGCGGGAAGTTCTCGACCGTGAAGATCGGCTTGGCCGGTAGGGGGGTGGCGCTCGCTTCGGCGCTCGGCGTGGGCGACGCTTCGGGCGTCGGTGTCGGAGTTGGCTCCTCGGGGGTGGGCGACGGCAATGGCGTCGGTTCCGGCGTCGGCTTCGCTGTGGCCGAAGGGCTGGGGCTCAGGGCAGCGGTGGGGATTTCGGCTTTGGGTTTGCAGGCGGCCAGAGCCGCAACCGCGGCGCAGAGCAGCAGCGCAATGACGCGTCTCACACCTCGATTCATGTCTTCTCCCTCATTTCAATCGTTTATCAACGCGAATCAAGGGTTGTCATCCGCTGGCGAAACATGTTCAGAACGGGCGGGGTTCAACCTTGATTCGCGTTATCAGTCGTCGAGCATATCAAAGAAGCTCGTTTTCCAAATCCAATTGCCTTCCATGTCCATCATGCCCGACGTGAAGCCGCGATCGGCAAAAAGCCTTTCGCCGTCGCAGAAATAGATCTCGTTGAGGTCGTCGATCAACACTTCGCCGCGCTCGTCGAGCAGCGCGTAGCGGCTGGGCGAATAGCCCTCGTTCGTCTTGGCGGTGAAGAATCTGTGGTTCATGGCGTTGTAGGCATTGGCGCTCAACGTCTCCGGCGTCGTCGCGATGAGGGTGTAGGTGCCGGTCGGCACGATGAGCTCACCCGATTCGACGTCGAAAAGGCCGTATGTGCTGGTGTCGTTGGGGAGAATGCAGTTCAAAAAGCGGTTGTCGATCATGCCGGTCGGCTCGAGCTGCGTACCATCCGGCGCGCTGAGCGGCACCTCCATGCCCTTGCGGTTGAGCAAGACGCCGACGCTTTGATCCAGCGCCTGGGCCGTCATATAGTCGATGCCTTTGGCGGGCTCGGTGATCCAGGCGTACTGCGCGCTGATCGGTTCGAGCGTCACGGTGTCGCACAAATAGCTGACACTGCGCCCCTCTTCGATCTCCGTGACACAGAACACTTCGTCATCGCACCAGGTGATGGTCCAGTCGCGGAAGGGGACGATGAGTTTTTTCGCCGTCATGTCGTAGACGCCCGACCGTGCCGGGGCGTTGTTGACGTCCGGTTTGGTCAGAATGAGTTTGTCGCCCGAGAGATAAATGTAGCCGTATTCGGGCGGAATCATCCAGTCACCGGTCGAATCGACCGCGCCGCAGCCCGTGCCGCTCTCCGATCCATCGAGCACCAAAAAGGGCTGGTCGGCCTCGCTCCGGTAGATGCCGACGCGACCGAGCAACGCGGCATTGGCGCGGGGGCTTCCGTCGCGGATCGACTGCATGTCGTAAAGGGTGGTCTTTGTTTCTTCGAATACGGCCAGCGTGCGGCCGTCGTCAAAGAGGCTGGGCGTCATGGTAAATTTGCTGTCGGAAGAGAGGGAGAAGCGTGTTTCGAGCGACGGATAGTGTAAGATGCGGATCTCCTTGTCACCTTTGGCGGCGGCGGCGATCAGATCGGGCGCGAGAAAGCGTGGCCAGAGCACGTCGCTGTACGCGTATTCCGTCAGGATCGTCCCGTCGGCGGTTGCGAATGCGGCTTCGCCTTCGAGCCGGTCTTCGTAGTAGGTTTCCCCTTCGTAGTGACCGATCTCGGTGCGCAGCACGTTTCCGGTTTCGCGGCAGAGGTAAATGAGCGCATCGGGGCGCAGGGCTTCGGACAAGGCTTTGTCATCATCTGTCACCGGCATGACCCAGCTGTATTCCTGGGGAAAGACAAGCTCGCCGTTGGCGGACAAGACACCGGTCTTTCCCTTGTTGGCGCCGTGGTAATAGCGGAACAGGTAATAGCGCTGCCATTCGGCTGCCGGCGTGGGGCTTGGGCTGGGCAGGGGCGTAGATGTCGCGGTGGGTGACAAGAGCGCTTCGGTATGGGTTTCACTGGGGGGAGTGGGCGCCGCAACCGTCGCGGCCGGCGTCGGCAACACCGAGGCGCTGGGCGTCGCTTTGGGCTGTGGCATTCCGCACGCCCCCAGAATCGTGGCGAGCGCCACGGCGAAGAGCGCCTGGATTCGTCTGTTGGCTTGCATCATTCCTCACCTCGTCTCACGTCACATCCTTACAAAGTATGCATAACCATCATAATGCGCCAATTGCCAATTGACAATGGGCAGGCGGTTTTTGTTTGCATTTTGCTTTGATTGGGCTGTGCCTGCGTGCGGAGTGTGGGATTTATGCCAGCTCGGCATGGCGGCGCCGGGCCCGCCACGCTTGGAAGCCGGCGGTGAAGAGGCAGGACGACAGCGAGGAGGCGATCGCGGCGTTGAAGAGCTCGGTTTGCGGCATCGACAAGAGTGCGCCCGCATAGGACTCGATCTGCGCGAGCATGAAGAGCGCGATCGGAAGCGCCAGAAAACCCGCGGCGAGCGATACGCGGCGGTAGCGCGTCGCGGCGGAGGCCGCTGCCGCAGCCAAAACGCCCGCGATGGCGCCCGGCTCAAAGCCGAGACGGCGCTGGGCAGCCATGTAAGCGAGCGCCGTGACGCCGCCCAACAAAGCACCGAAAAAAGCCCGCACCATACCGCCCGTCCATCGCAAGCCGGACAGGAAAAAGACCGTCGGCAGCGCGATCGCGACCACAGTGAGTTTGAATTCGATCATCGAGCAAAGGGCGCATGACGCGATCCAGATCAGGGCGTCGCGCGGCCGAATGCCCAGAAGGTCGATCAGCGGTTTGGCGATGCCGAGCGCGACCAAGACCGCCGCGCAAAAGAGCATGAGTTGACCCAGTAGCATGCGCATCCCCCGTTTGGATAGAATCCATCGTTGCGTGGCTGTGACACAGCCGTGAACGCATAGTCTACCCAAAACGCGTGGCGCTCATGAAAAGATGCTGTCAGACCCGCAAAAAACCCGCCATGGCGCCGCAGACTTTGCCGTCGCGCCGGTAGGAAAAAAAGTCGTCGGCATTGTCGTAGGTGCAGGCGGCGGGGAGGGTCAGCTTTTCAGGCCGTATGCCCGCTTCCATGAGCTGAAACGCCATGATCGCCCACAGATCGATGTGAAACTTTCCGCGCGCCTCGTCTTCCAGAGCGATCGCTTGCCCTTCCGATCCGGCGGCGTTTTCGATCGCGAAGGCGTCGCGAAAGATCTCGTAGACTGGGCGGTCCACTTCGAAGCGCTTTTGTGCGATCGACGGCCCGATCGCCGCGACGATGTTCTCCGGCAGGCTGTCGAATTCCGCCTGCAAGCGCGCAACGGCCTTCGCACCGATGCGCTTGGACGTGCCCTTCCATCCGGCGTGGATCATCGCGCCCGCCCGACGCGTGGGGTCGAACAGGAAGACGGGCATGCAGTCGGCGTGCAGCGTGAACAGCGTGACGTCGGGGCAGTCGGTCACGAGGGCGTCACAGGGTGGAAATGCGCCCGCCTTCCAGCCTTTGCCGCCGTCGCCCGCGTAGGCCCGCGCGATGCCGTCGCCGTGTTCGTAGTTGACGAGCGCCATCGAATCCAAGAAAAAACCCGCGGCGTCCGCGAGTCTGCGGTAGTTTGCTTCGACGTTCTCGCGCGGGTCGGGACGGTTCCAGCCGAGGTTGAGCGAGCGCAGACCGGACGCTTCACTTGTGCCGCCGTGGCGCGTCGTGACGCCGTGGAGGACGCCGCATTGGGTCAGCGCGGGCACCGTCATCCAGGCGAGGCCGTGGCGCTCGACCCGTTCCCAATGGCGCGACACGCGTCCGAACCAGTCGGCTTTGTCAGGCATGGTCAGCATGATGGGTTCCTTTCCGCCAGCATCGCGTTGAGCTCGGCCAGGAAGGTGTCGATGTCCTTGAAGGATTTGTAAACCGACGCAAAGCGCACATAGGCGACTTCGTCGACTTCTTTCAGGCGACGCATAATCATCTCGCCGATCTGCTCGGTGCTCAACTCCTGGTCGAGCGAATTGAAAGCGTCGCGAACGACGCCGTCGACGAGTTTGTCGATCTGCTGCTGCGGGATGGGCCGCTTTTCGCAGGCCTTTCGAACGCCTGCCAGCACCTTGCTGCTTTCAAAGGGTTCGCGGCGGCCGTCCTTTTTCACGACGACGATCGGCAATTCTGCGATCGTCTCGTAGGTCGTGAAGCGTTTGCCGCATTGCGGGCATTCGCGGCGGCGGCGGATGCTCGAGCCCTCGTCAGTCGGCCGCGAATCGATCACGCGGCTGTCCACGCAGCCGCAATAGAGGCATTTCATGACGGTACCTACCCTTGTATGATGTATTCCGATTATAGCACATGCGGCGCGATCCGAAAACCGCGCCGAAGCACCGATCGCCCGTGGGGATCGTATATTGAGAAGGCTGGAGGTGAAAGTATGCCCTACAACGCTGTGGTGCTCGCGCTCGTCGCCACGCTGGGAACCTGGTTCGTGACGGCGCTGGGCGCGGCGACGGTCGCGTTTTTCAAGACCTCGAACGGCAAGATGCTCAACGCCATGTTGGGCTTTGCGGCGGGCGTCATGATCGCGGCGAGCTATTGGTCGCTTTTGCAGCCGGCCATCGAACGAGCCGAAGCGATCGACGGCCCGCCTGCCTGGATGGTCGTGACGATCGGCTTTCTCGGCGGGGCGCTGTTTTTGTGGGCGTCGGACAAAGTCGTGTCCCGCGCCCAAAGCAAGGCCAACGAAACAAGCGCCGAAGCGCCCAACCTCAAACTTCGCCGCATCATCATGCTCGTGTTTTCGATCACCTTGCACAACATCCCCGAAGGATTGGCGGTCGGCGTGGCGTTCGGTGCGCTGCATGGCGGCGGCTTTTCGACCGAAGCATTGATGGCGGCCATATCGGTCGCTGTGGGGATCGGTCTGCAAAACTTTCCCGAAGGGGCGGCCGTATCGATCCCGCTGCGGCGCGAAGGCTACACCCGCTGGAAGAGCTTTTGGATCGGGCAGGCGTCGGGCATGGTCGAACCCGTCGCGGGCGTGTTGGGAGCCTTGCTCGTCATCCGCATGCAAGCACTCCTGCCGTATGCGCTGTCGTTCGCGGCCGGCGCGATGATACTCGTCGCGGTGCACGAGCTGATCCCCGAATGCCAGACCGACAAAGATACATACCCCTACGTGTCGACGATGGGCATCATCGCCGGTTTTTCCGTCATGATGCTGCTCGACGTCATGCTCGGATAGGCGCGCGCCTGGTTACCCCCCAAGCGGGGGTTTTACGCGTGCTTCTCGGGGATCAGCTCTTTGGCCGCTTTGCCGGTCATGTGCTCGATGGCGACCGCGAAGATGCACACGTTTTTGAGCTGCTTGTCGATTTCCTGCGCGCGGCCTTGGGGGTCGTCGGGCGAATACTTCGCGGCCAGAATTTCAAACGCGCTGCGCTTGTCCGCCTCGTCGTCCAGAATCTGCGCCCTTCCGAACGCAATGACGCTGCGATAGTGTGTCGAATAGATTTCCGGCTTCACATCATCCAGATCGATGACGCAGAACGACACCTTGTCGTGTTGCGCGATGGCGTCGAGCTTGTGCCCCGTTTTGGCGCAGTGAAAGTAGATTTTTCCGTCACGGTACACGTAACTGAGCGGAACGGCATAGGGATAACCGTCATCGCCGGAGACCGCCAGCACGCCCGACGTCCCGCGTTCCAGGATGGCGACGCAGTCGTCGTCGGTCAAAAGCTGTTTTTTTCTGCGCATGTCTCGGAACATAAAGGTACCTCTTTCTTCGTCACTTGCATATCGTTCGCATGTCTGCCGCGGGGTCGGAGCCGTCCGGTATGGCGTGCCGGAACGCCTCGTGGAGCGCGCGGATGTCGGGGGTCGCGTCGCTGTGGTAGCGGATCTCCTTGCCCTCCCAGGTGTGGAGCACGAGCTCCCTTTCGTCCAGCCATTTGCAGCGGGAAGGGTTCAGCGGCACCTTCCCCCATCCGTGCGGCGCGTTAACGATGTAGGTCGGGATCGCGAGCCCGCTCGTGTTGCCGCGCAAAAAGCCGACGATCTCGATGCCGTCGCGGATGTCGCAGATAAAGTGGGTGGTGGAGATCACGTTTTTCGCCTGAAACAGGTAGTATGGCCGCACACGCGCGCGCAACAGTTCGCGACAGAGCAGCAGCATGACGTGCTTGTCGTTGTTGACGCCGTTGAGCAGCACCGACTGGTTGCCGAGCGGTATGCCGGCGTCGGCCAGGCGACCGCAGGCTGCCATGGCGTCGGGCGTCAATTCGCGTGGGTGGTTGAAGTGGGTGTTGATGAAAAGTGGGTGGTAACGCTTGAGCATCTCGGTGAGCGCGGCGTCGATCCGCTGTGGCACCGTGACGGGGATGCGCGTGCCGAGGCGGATGATCTCGACGTGGGAGATCTCTCGGACGCGCGCGAGGATGGCCTCGAGTTCGTCGATCTCGAGCGTCAGGGGGTCGCCGCCCGTGATGAGCACGTCGCGGATGCTCGCATGCGCCGCGATGTAGGCGATCGCCGCGTCGAGCGATTCGTTGCTTTTGTTGCGCTCCGCGGGGCTGATGGCACGCTTGCGTTGGCAAAAGCGGCAATAGACCGCGCAGCGGTTCGTCACGTTGATGATCGCGCGGTCGGGGTAGCGCCGCGTGACGGAATCGGCCGGATTGGTCAGCGATTCGCTCATGGGATCGGGCTCGCCCTGGAAACGGAGCTCCAACGCATTGGGCAAGCTGATCAAGCCCAGTGGATCAAAGGGGTCGTTTGCATCGACGAGCGAAAGGTAATAGGGCGATACCGTCCAGAAGTAGCGCGCTCCGACCGCGGCGATTTCGCGGGCGCGCGCCTCGTCCAGCTCGAACACGGCCTGGAGCGTTTGGACGTCGCAAATGCGGTGCTGAAGCTGCCAGTGGGGATCGTCCCAGTCCGCCGCCGAAGCGCCGAAATGCGCGAGTAGCTGGCGCTTTTTTTGTTCCGCCATCTGGATTGCGACTGCATCCGTACCCTTGACGATCCGCGCGGCGGCCTGCTTGTGCCGGGCAGCAATCTCATCCAAGGCAAGGGAACGTTGTAACGATTCGAAATTGGCCATGGGAATCCCTCCTTTACACACAACTCAGCTTGGGCATTCGGTTTGGACGTCGCATCACGAGACGTCCAATCGGAAGCGGCGAAATGGTCAGAGCCGTTTTGTGCACAATTTCATCGTATCATTCAATTTCAACTTTGTAAATTGTTTGCACAGTAAGATTGTGTACTGAAGGGCAAACAGAAAGCCAAGCAATCCGATTCGGACCGATGTGGCAGGCACGATCGCGCGCCGCGCACCCGGGCGCTTGGGTCGGCCATGCGTAAAGTGTGATATAATGGGGATAGCATGCTTGCTGTGTAGGATCGAATCGCTATGTTTCTGCGTGTGGGTGCTTCCTTTTCGCTGCGTCTTCGCCTGATGGCGAGTTTTGTGCTGCTCATCGGAATTTGCCTCGTCTCGCTGAGCATCCTCGGGAGCATGTATTACCAGCGCACGATCGAAGAACAAAACGTCATACAGTCGCGCCAAATGCTCGAGCAGGTGCAAAACAGCATGGACGCCTATGTGAAGTCGGGCGCGTCCATGCTGGATTTCATTCGCACCGAGCCCGACACGGTCGAATACCTGCGGCTCTACGAAACGCGGGACAGCGAGCCTTACAAAACGCTACTTGACAAGTCGAAAGTCGAGGAGCGGAGGCTGCAACTCGAAAGCTCACTCAACGATCGTTTGGGCGAACGCGTGCGCATGCACGACGAAGTCGGCGGCATCTTGGTCGCGAACGGCCGCGAGCGGACCTATGCGGCATACGGCTTTTACAAAGTGACGAGCGACAAACTCGAGGGCGAGAGTTGGTACCAAAACGCGCTCGCCAGGCCCGATCGCGTCTACATCATGCCGGCGCCGATCGGCCGCAACCTGCGAAATTGGCGCAATTACGCGGCACACGACATCGTCATGCTCGCGCACGCCGTCATCGATCCCGACACGCAAGAGGCGATAGGCGTCGTCGCGCTCGACCTCAAGCTCGAAGGCATCAAAAAGCTTCTCAGCGAACCCAAGCTGGGCATCAACGGGACGGTCTTCATCCTGGACGAGTCGGGCGACGTGGTCTATTCCCCCACCAACCCGCTCGTCTATCGGATCCGCCCCGATTGGTTCGCGGCAGGCGACGCCAACGCGCCGGAAATGCACCGGATCGCGGGCGAAAACTACCAGTTTTTGTCCTCGATTTCCGACTACACCGGCTGGCGTACGATCGCCGTTTTCCCCTACGGCATGCCGAGCGATACCATTCGGTCGCTGCAACGCATGACCTTTCTCGTCGCGTCGCTCGTGCTCGTCTTTGCGTCCCTCATCGCCAACCTGATCACGCGATCGGTCACAAAACCGCTCTTTTCGCTGCAAAAGCAGATGAAGCGCGCCGAATGCGGCGATCTGGACGTCCATCTTTCCGTGATGGGCCACGACGAGATCGGCCAGCTTGGCAACAGCTTCAACGCGATGATGAACCAAATCCGCGCGCTGATCGACATGGTGAAGCTCGAACAAAAACGAAAGCGCGAGGCAGAATTGACCGCGCTACAAGCCCAGATCAACCCGCACTTTCTCTACAACACGCTCGACACGATCCAGTGGATGAGCCTGGAGCACAACGCGCCCGAGATCGTCGAGGTCGTCGGCGCGTTGACCAAGCTCTTTCGCATCAGCCTGTCGCGGGGCAGTGAGTTCATTCCGTTGCGCGACGAGCTGGAACACGTGCGCAGTTATCTCTATATCCAGAAGATCCGTTACGAGGACAAGCTGCACGACGCGATCGTCTTCGATCCGGGCTTCGACCCCGCTTGGCTGGACAGCCCCGTACTCAAGCTCATCGTCCAACCCCTCGTCGAAAACGCCATCTACCACGGGATCAAGCCGAAAAAGGGCCCCGGGCACATCGAGATTCGCGTCGGCGGGGGAGGGGGCGTGCTTTGGGTGCGCGTCACGGACGACGGCGTCGGCATGCCGGAAGAAAGCCGTGCCGCGTTGATGGACGCGCTACGCAAGCACAGCCGAGAAGTGGGCTACGGCACCTTCAACGTACACGAACGCCTGACCCTGCATTTCGGGGAGGCGTTCGGCTTGACGCTCGAGGTGCAGCCGTCGGGCGGCTTGATCAGCGAGATTCGCTTTCCCATGCTGGCGGGCTTGCACGCCAGTGCCGATACCGAAAGCAACCCACCTGTCGGGAGGTAGCGCTGTGAATGCGTGGAAGATCATGGTCGTCGATGACGAACCCAAAATTCGCCGCGGCCTTTGTCGGCTGGTCGAGGGCTTGCAGCTCCCGCTCGCGATCTGCGCGCAGGCGGCCGACGGCGAAGAAGCGGTCGCGTTGGCGCTCGAGCACAAGCCGGACATCGTGCTGCTCGACATCAACATGCCGCACATGGACGGTCTGGCCTTTTTGTCGACGCTTCGGCAGCATGGGATTGCCAGCAAGTGCATCTTGATCACGGGCTTTGACGAATTTGCCTATGCGCAGGCGAGCGTCGCGCTCAAAGCGCACGCCTATCTGCTCAAGCCCGTCAATCTCGACGAACTGCAACGCCATCTGCGGAGCGCCATCGACGAACTGAACGTCCAGAGCGAACGACACCAGATCTTCGACACGACCATGAACCAGATCCAGCGCAACCGGCAATCCCTCCAGCAGTCCTTCGTCAAGAAATGGCTCGGCGGCCACCTGCATGGAAAACCTTTGCAAGAGCACCTTTCGTTCTGGCAGATTGCCTTTCCGGAAAAGGCGCATCTGCTCGTCGCCCAGGTCGATCTGCACAAGCGACCGATCTACCAGCAGAGCGACCGCAAGCTCATGCTCTTTGCCGTGGACAACATCATGGGCGAATGGCTGGGCGATCCCGTTTTCCACGCGCACGACGAACACGCGCACAGCTTCGCCATCCTGCCGCGCGAACCCGATGAGGCGCTCTGTCGGCAGCTCGAAGCGCAGATCGACAGCGCCTTGGACCTGCCTTGTACGGCGATGGGCGACGCGCTCGCCACGCCGGACGCGATGCAAGAGACGTTCGTGTCGCTCTGCAAACGGATTGCGGAGGCCAAGAAGTCCCACGACATCGTCGATCGCGCGAAAAGCGAAATCGCCGCGCGTCTCGGCGATCCGAACATGTCGCTCGTCGAAGTCGCGGGATCGATCGGCATCAGCAGCAGCTATCTGAGCCGACTGCTCAAGCAACACCTCAACGTCAGCTTTAGCGAGTACGTGACGCAACAACGCATCGGCAAGGCGCTGCGCCTCTTGCAGGACCCGCGCACCAAGATCGCCTCGATCGCGAACGACACCGGCTATGCCAACCAGCACTACTTCAGCACGGCGTTCAAGAAGACGACCGGTCTGACCCCGACGCAATACCGCGAAAAGGAGGGGTATTGATGCGGCGTTTTGCGGCCTGTCTCTGCCTGCTGGCCTGGCTCGGCACGGTGCTTGGCTGCGCGGGCAGCCACCAGCGGCAGAAAGCGAGTGACGATGCGGCGGCCTACGAATACGTCATCGGCATCAGCCAGGCCAACCTCGTGGAACCTTGGCGCATCGCGGTCTACGACGAATTCCAGCGCGCATCGAAAGGTTATCCGAACACGCGGCTGATCTTCACGGACGCCGTCGGCGACAGCGCGCGGCAGAGCGAAGACGTCTCGCGCCTGCTCGACCTGGGCATCGACCTTCTGATCATCTCCCCCAACGACTCGGTCGAACTGAGCGAATCCATCGCGGCGGCGTATGCGCGCATACCGGTCATCGTGCTCGACCGCGACGTCGTCGGGCAGCCCTACACGCTCTTCATCGGGCCGGACAACGAAAAGATCGGCCGCATGGCCGGGGAGCGCGTCGTGGCGCTGCTGGGGGAGGTGGGCGGACAGGTGCTCGAACTGGCAGGAAGCGAAAACTCGCCGCCCACGGACGAATTGTCGCGCGGCTTCCAGAGCGTCATCGCCGCACACAGGGAAATCGAGAAGCAAGGAACGATCTACGCGGACTGGCTCAAAGACACGGCGGCCGGCGAGATGAAGAACTTTTTGATCAACAAGGCCTATTTCGTCGAGGCGGATCCCTTCACCCTCGTCGTATTCGCGCACAA